>CATJNN010000143.1 GCA_949742185.1 uncultured Clostridia bacterium
ATTCAGCATCTCATCAATCGCCTGCGCCGCCGTTTTTCCCGCGCCCATAGCAAGAATAACGGTAGCCGCGCCGGTAACAACGTCGCCGCCGGCATAAACCTTATCTTTGCTTGTTTTTCCGGCTTCATCAGCGACAATACAGCCGCGCTTATTCGTTTCAAGTCCTTTTGTGGTCTGTTTAATCAGCGGATTAGGCGTTTGACCTATGGCAACGACAACCGTGTCAACGTCAAGCACATGCTCCGTGCCCGCTTTAGCCACAGGACGACGGCGTCCGCTTTCATCCGGTTCGCCAAGCTCCATGTCAACGACCTCCATACCGCATATCCAGCCCTCGTCGTTACCAATAAACTTAGTCGGATTCTGAAGAAGATTAAATATAATCCCCTCCTCTTCGGCATGGTGAACCTCCTCCGCTCTTGCCGGAAGCTCTTCCTTACCGCGGCGGTATACAATATACACATTCTCCGCGCCTAAACGCTTTGCGCTCCGCGCCGCATCCATAGCAACATTACCGCCTCCCAGCACCGCAACGTTCTTTCCTACATATACGGGCGTGTCGTATTCCGGAAATTTGTAACCCTTCATAAGATTTATGCGTGTTAAGAATTCATTTGCAGAGTATACGCCCTTTAAATCCTCTCCATCGAGTCCCATAAATGACGGCAGTCCCGCGCCTGAGCCGACATATACCGCATCATAGCCAAAGTCTTCAATGAGTTCATCTAAAAGTATAGTCTTGCCTATTATAACATTTGTCTGAATATCAACGCCCATTGATTTTAAGTTTGCAATTTCGCGCTGAACTATATCCTTTGGCAGTCTGAACTCAGGAATACCGTACATAAGCACACCGCCCGCCGTGTGGAAAGCTTCGTAAACCGTAACTGCATATCCCTTTTTCGCTAAATCGCCCGCAACCGTCAATCCCGACGGGCCAGAACCTACAACAGCGACCTTTTTGCCATTTGGCACAGCTGGAGTTATTTTCTCTTCAACGTTCGCCATATGCCAGTCTGCCACAAATCTTTCCAAACGGCCTATGCCAACGCTTTCGCCTTTAATTCCTCGTACACATTTAGACTCGCATTGCGACTCCTGCGGGCATACGCGTCCGCACACCGCCGGAAGCGCGTTCGTCTCTTTTATTTTATTATACGCGCCCTCAAAATCGCCCTTTGCTATAAACTCAATAAACTCAGGGATTTTAACACTGACAGGGCAACCCTGCATACACGGCTTATGCTTGCAGTTAAGACATCTCTTTGCTTCATCTATAGCCATTTCTTCAGTGTAGCCTGTTGCCACCTCTAAAAAGTTTTTATTTCTTTCGTTCGGGCATTGCTCCGGCATTAGATTTTTCTTTAACGACATATTAGGCATTTTTGTTGTCCCTCCCAATTCTGCAGTGACCCTCGTCACAAGAACGTTTTTCGTATTCCTTAAACATCGACTGTCGGTTCATTGCCGATTTCCAGTCAATTTGATGACCGTCAAAGTCCGGTCCGTCCACGCATGCAAACTTAGTTTCTCCGCCGACTATAATACGGCAGCCGCCGCACATTCCCGTCCCGTCAATCATAACAGGGTTCATACTTACGATAGTCGGTATATCATGCTCTTTTGTGACCGCGCAAACTGCTTTCATCATAACAAGCGGTCCGATAGCTATAACGCTGTCATATTTTTCTCCGCTTTCTATAAGCTCTTTCAAACGGTCGGTAACAAATCCCTGAACACCATTTGAACCGTCGTCTGTCGTTATAACAAGTTTATCTGAAACCGCTTTTAGCTCGTCCTCTAAAATTATAAGGCTTTTGTCGC
>CATJNN010000144.1 GCA_949742185.1 uncultured Clostridia bacterium
AGGCGGAAACACTATTGAATATTACTATAACGGACAAAATGTAATAAATGAAACGAAAAACGGCGGCGATTATGCGACAAATGTACTCGGAGTAAACGGCTATATATGCCGGACGCAGAGCGGAACAACAGGCTATTTCCTGCGAGACGGGCACGGAGACATTCAAACAGCATATGCGCAGGACAGAACAACAAAGCTTGCAGACTACACTTATGATGCATGGGGGAATCAGAACAATAAAGAAACTTATACATGGGGAGACGACAATCCGATTCGCTATGCGGGTCAATATTACGATACCGAAAGCGGAATGTTTTATCTGCGGGCGAGGTATTATAATCCTGATATAGGGCGTTTCATAAATGAAGATCCGATTAAAGACGGACTGAATTGGTATGCATATTGTGGAAATAATCTGATTATGTTTGTCGAGCAAAGCGGAGAGGATACTATTTGGACTACATTGATATTAATGATTTAAAGCGGCTCAATAAAAATAATATCAATGTCCATTTTTTGTTTTGTACTAATAAATGTTTCTGCCAAACCACGGACTCAGAACTCACAATGGGCGTATCGGCATTTTGGAGAGCGATAGAAAGAATGCAGTATGGTGCGGGCAAAGTTTTACAGATTGTCTGATATAACCAATATGAGTGATTTTGTTGCGTCGATATATAACAGAATAAATATATTGAACGAACAGGATGGATTTGAAAGGGGTTATAATTTTTCTGTGTATGCTGGTTGACAAGCTTTATGTTGTATGATAATATAATCGTACTGTATATAAATTATAGTTTTGTCTGAAATACAGGTGTATTTATAATATGTCTATATCATATGATGATTTGTAATTTAATAAAATATGGTAAATTAGAAGTATACTTAAATTTTTTCGGGGAGAGGATTTATGAGTAGATGAAAATAAATATGGATGTTGGATTGAGTGTTTTTCGTTGGTGAGTTTTTTGGAATAATCGTTGTTTTTATATGTAAATCAAGATTTGTACTATGTAAGTTGTTTTATCTTAAGTTATTTGTTTTTTTTGATTTATTATTAATTTTGTCTTTGTTTTACAAGTTATTTAAAACCCAAATTATATTCGTATATTGTTATCATTTTATTTTAATACAAGAAATAAAAAAGTAAATATTTTTAATGTTTTGCGGCTGTGATACCCGCAATATTGACGCTGAGAATTTTATATCTTATCGTTTGTTATAATAAGTGCGCTAATTTAACTTACTGCACTTATCTATTACGCAAAATGAGCGCGTTTCTTTATTTGTTGGATACTTTCTATGTTTTAATTATTTCGTTTATTTACACTATGTTATTCGTAATATTATGCTATTTTACACGGCACTATGTTTTGTTGTGATTGATTATCTTTACGATAATTTTATTGTATCTTTATATGATTTTTTAACCGATTTTTATTGAAGAGTTAAGGTACATTTAGGTTTAGTAATATATTTGTATGTTGTTTTTGTTAGCTATGTAGTCGCGGTGATTATAGTCAAGGTGTAGAGTTTATTTAAAAGCGTACACAAATTACAACATATTTTTTATATAAATTTTAGCGCGGGGGTGATTCATATGAGCATAATTAACAAATAGAGTTCTCGCAAAAGCAAGCAATAATAAAATTACATATGTATTATTGTTGAGAGTTGCGTTGATATATATAGTAGTTTCATTGTAAAAAATTTGTTGATTGTAAAAGAAAGGGGAGGCGCAATGAAAAAGAAAAAAACTTTAATGTTTGTGTTGGTATTATCTTTATGTGTTGTTGCTGTTAGCGCAGTGACATCTACTGCCACAAATTATTCAATGGGTAATAGTTTTGAGAATGGTTCGTATGATGGATGGACAGATTTAAGTTATACGTTTTCAAGAAAGGAGATAAAAACGGAGGGCAGTAATCATTATTTAGAGTTGTCGTACGGCGGAGGGGCAAGAGAGTACTATGATGTCAAGCCTATACAGGGGAATCCAACAATCACAGGGACAATACAAGCTGCTTTTGATATTAAGTTTTCAGAAGTAGACACTATAAAAAACGGTCAGGTGCAGTTTAAATCGTATAGAGGTCCCGGTGCGGCGGATACAACTATAGCTGCCCGTATTGTAAAGAATTATAACAGACTTCAATATGACAGTAATGATTCGCTGTGTTTCTTTCTTACTCCGAGCGGAGAATATTTGTCTATAGAGGCTGAGCGTTGGTACTCTGTTACGATGAGCATAGATTTACAAAATAATTTGCAGAGTATTTTTATTTTTGACAGAGATACAAATAAGATGCTCGCAAGGGTTGAGAATGTAGCATTGAAGACGGAGATTACCAGTATTAATACCGTTACTTTTTCAGGTACGACAGCAATGGGGATTGATAACGTGGATATAGGAGATTTAGAAGGAGATAAATCATATATATACGGTCAGGGATATGTAGAAAGACCAAAATCAGGTTCAGCTGATTATAAATATAGCCACTATGCGCTAACGACGGATTCCTCCAAAATTCTCCCCATGCTTAATGATACGCAATGGTCATTGGAATCGAAAGTATCAGGAGTCACATTAAGCAGCGACGGAATTTTAACAGTATCGTCTGATGCTCAGTTAAGACCTGTCATTATAAAAGCTGTGTGCGAAGACGGGAAAGAGAATAAATTTATAGTGAATATTCGTGGCTAAGGAGGTGATAAATATGAAAAGAGGAATAATCTGTCTGTGTATTGCAGCGGCTATGTTGAATGTTACCGCATTTGCAGAGAGCAGGTTTGATAGCAGCGATGCAGGAGAATCAATCAGCGTTGAGGTCATTGCTGACAATTCTCAGTCCATGTTAGGAAATAATATACAAGATGATGAAGAACGCCTTGAACAAAGCAATGGTGAAGAGGCGGAGAGTTTTGCCGAAGCAGAGGATAACAAAACGGAAGAAGACATAACGTTATTTAATATAGAAAACGATATTCCGGGAGCTGAGTGGATTCCTCAGACCGATATAAAACAGGAATCTGCAAACCCTATTATGCTTAATGTCAGTGGAATGATGTATAAAATCGGAGGGTATAACAGCGGCGGCGAGGTGTCTATGATTTCGGCATATATAAGCAGTTCTGACACATGGATTAAAATTACTAATATACCGTCGGTTCCGCAGGGATATACAGCGGTTGCTATAGATAAAAAGATATATATTATCGGCGGTTACAGAGATGGGGAGTATTTGTCTGAGATGCAGGTTTACGATATAGCGACCTCCTCGTGGACAAGCGGTTCGGCCATGATAAAAAAACGCGACGGAGCGGCTGCGATGGTTCTTGACAATAAAATTTATGTTTTTGGTGGAAGAGATGAGTATGGCATAAATAATGATTATGAATATTACAGCTTTGATGATAACCGCTGGCATTTGGTAACAGCCGGTTTTGACGCCGGGCTAAACAGGTATGGGGCTAAGGCGGGATATGTTAATGGCTATGTATGTATGACGGGAGGATTTGATACTGATTACAACCGATGCGGCGCTGATCTATATCTCTGCAGCGATATGACGCAGACGGAACACATATATAACGCATATGATGAGGTTTTAATGGTTTTAGGAGAGAAAAAAGGCTTCATTTTTCTGAAGAATTACACAGTGTCAAGATATTTAATTATAGAGTTTACAGTTGACGACGGCGTTTATGTAACAAACAGACGCGGCACCTCAGGCTTGACGGCAAAGCAGTACGCGGGAGTTATCATGATTGACGGCTATATTTATTGCGCGGGAGGTTATGATACAAATGAAAATATATATTCAGCGCAATTATATAAATATTCTGTATATTATGGTGATTTTACAACCGGAGACGGTACAATTACGAATCAAGAAACGCAGGATGGGAACAGCGTTACTTTAAATGTTGAAGCGGGAAAAGAGTATGTTGTATTTATAAAAGCAAATAATATTATGTCGTTTGCGGACAAAGTATTTACTTTGGAATATTCACCGTCGGCTTTTGAAATTTTAGACGCATGCGCTATGACGACGAAAGACGACTATGCTTTGGCACCTGTAGAGAACACAAATATTACGCTCACAGAATATAAAAGAAACGGGGTTTCGTTTACAGTTGCAGATACATATGGCTGGAAACCCGTATCTACGTGCGTAAACGCTGTAAGACTATATGCGAGAGACTCTGGGAGACAACAGATTATATATCGCATGACGACAGGGGAGGAATAGTTATGAAAAAAAGAATAATAAGCATATTTCTTGCGTTGGCAATGTTGATTAGCGTTGTGCCTGTATGGGCGGAGGGTAGAGATGATACCGATTTAAATATACCGTATGAGGAAGATGCAGAGCCAACACCCAACCCTCTGAATTTTGTTCGGGAGGAAATTAATCCTAACCCTACGCAGGAACCTTATAAAAACACACCAATTATTCACACGGAGGAACTTCCGTATGATATTGATTTTTCGGAAGAGGACGAGCGCCAGCTCAGCGACGAGCTTATACATCCGGAAAGATTTTTAAATCCGGGCGGAATATCGACTTTTGCTCTGGAGGGGACGTCAAACGAGTTGTGGAATTCGTTTTTTGCCGAGCAGCTTGGAGACAGCTATTTAAAGCCATATGCGAAACGCGGCGGCGCTGCTGTTTCAGGCAGTACCAATCGTCTTTCTATTGAGGAAACGGACCTTGCTTTGCCAGGTAAGAATGGATTGGATGTAGTTATCAAGAGAAAATATGATAATCAGGATTATAATGATTCATTAGGGTTTGAAAAAGACATTACTTCTCACTCTGTTAGAAATACTAGATATTTGTATAGCTTTATAAATCAATCTACTAATGAAACAGTCAACATAGCGTTCTTAAATCCGGATGATTTATATATTCATATGTATAATGGATATAAAGTTCGTAAATTGGACGACAGGGATTTAAAAACCGACTTGGTCAATGGGAAGTATATGAAATATTATAATTTTGAGACAATATATAATCTGCGTTCCGATAGCGGAGAAATAATGTTGAAATATAATCCGAATGTCGCTGTACAAAAATTTACTGTTGACTATAAAGAAGCAACGAGAATATTGCTCACATCCGTAAATATTATTGCAAAACAAAATGAACTGGCGGACGACTGGAGTCTTGTTCTTCCTGATATGTTCCTGTATAAATATAATAGTGACAAATACACGTCAAAGAGTAAATACGAATGTAACGGGGAATATATAGGTTCGTTTAGGGATATAGACGGAAATGTTTATAAACTGGACGGTGATGATACATATATTGAGTATAAAACCTCTGATATGCCGCCGGTGTATACGACATCATTTAAATCAGACGATAATAAGTATTTAAGCTTTGAAGTTTTTTATCAGGCGCAGACATTAGCGTCAACCGGAACTAAATATAATGTTATCGTACATGATAGCCGCCGACTTACATATTATTTATATAATACAGGAATTGTTGAAGGGAGCACCCCCGCGCTGCGTCAGAGGTGCTGTATTGCAGCTGTTAAAGATCAATATAATAATATGATACAATATCAATATGATGACGAATATAAGTGTGTTAATAAAATTATTGATACCTATGGACATGAAATTAATATTTTAGAGATTTCAGGAGGAAAACAAATTTCATACTATGATGATGCAGCTGCAAGGACAAAAACAATAACATATTTAACAGAAACTTTATCGCCGTCCTCATTGAATAATGACAGTATTTTTAAAGATAAACCGATAAATCGCTTCACTGTCACTAATGAATTGGGAGAAAAAACAATATACGATTCTCGTGAGTGCCATGCAGTATCATGTTATTCGCCATACAACATCGGCAGCTTGAATGATATTGCAGATCCGGGTCAGGAAGAGGTTATGGAAGAGTGCAAAAATAATATAGAGCGCATAATATATCCGACAGGAGCGGAAATGAGATATAAATATAAATATATTTTTCCGATGAATGGAATGACCAAAATAAGAAGAGGATTATATGCGGTAGAGGAGTCATATAATATTGTAAACGGACAGACGACAAATCATATTTCATATTCTATTGAGGGGAAAAGTCTGATGCACAGAAATATGGAAATGACTATAACTAAAAATAATATTGAGACGGGCAGTACAACGATATCCCAATATGATACGGATTCTCTGTTGACGTCTGAAATCACATCGGCAACCGGAACAGTCTTGTCTTCGCCTTATATTAAGACGGAATATAAATATGACAGTGATTTTTACCCGAGCAGCAAAACGGTTGATAATAGCGGTGTATTAACAACGACAGATTACTCGTATGCGGTAGGTTATCCTAATAGGTTAGGCAATATTACTGTAGGCGATAGAAAAATTTATTATACCTATCATACAGTTAACAATAAACTAACAGATATACCAAAAACCATATCCACTCAATATAAGTCCGGTACAAACTGGGTGACTGATTATATGGAAACAACAGAGCTTACCTCGGATAATAAGTCTGTGGCAAAATCTAAGGTGCTGCAAAATGATGTTGTAAAATCGCAGAAAGTCTATAGCTATGACGCGGAAGGCAATGTGATAAGTATAAAACAGTGGACGCAGGATACAAACGGAGACGGCGTGCTGGATGACAGCGATAATCCGGCCATATTGAATACGCCGGTTACTGTGTCGGAAAATAAGACCGCCGGCGTGATAAAATATGCGGATAATGTAAAAGACATTGACGGCGCCGACGATGGGCGTATATTTGATATGTACGAGTTTAATATGTATGGCTCGCCAACCGCCCACACCGACTCTTACGGAACAAAAACCACAATATCCTACGACGATTTAAATCGTCCTGTTTCCTACCAGTTCCCAAACGATTCCGAAAAGACGGTTGAATATAATCTTCCGCAGAGATATATCACCGTCACGGACAGAACGGGAATTAAAACAAAAATCATATACGACCAGCTTGGAAGAATTACAGCAAAACGGCGCATCGGCAGCTCAGACCGTCTTATGGAATACTACACATATGACAGCGCCGGGCGGGTGAAGACAGAGACAAACTACAGAGACAGCAATGCGGGCACGCGCGTAACATATGAGTATAATTTATTAAACCAAATCGCAATTAAAAGAGTGGAGGAATTGCCGGCGAAAGCATTGTATACAGAAAGTTATTCTTATGGATATAATAAGAATGATAATACTGTTACTGTGAGCAAAAGAACTGTTGCGTACGACGGAAGCAAAGCGGCGTTTGTTCAGGAATGTTATGATAATTTGGGGCGTTTGATAAAGACGACAAGTAATTCAGGCGGCACGGTTATAACGACAAATTCCGAATATGATTATCTTGACCGATGCATAAAGCAAACTGATGCGAGAGGCAATTCAGCAACGTTTGAATATGACTATGCGGACAACATAATAAAGCAAACAGACGCGCTGGGATACAGTATAGAAAATGTTTATGATATGGCGGGACAGCTCGCTCAGACAATCGACGCAAAAGGTAATTCGACATACTATACATACGATAATCTCGGAAGAAAGCTTCAGGTGCAGGCTCCGTTCCAAAATAACAACACCTCAATCACTAAATATTATTATGACAAAAACTCACGTCTGATAAAAGAGGCGGAAAAGTTTGGCGGTAACAGGTATCATTCGCAGGAATACAAATATGATATTATGGGCAATACAGTCGGGGTTATTAACGCGGCTTCGGCAACGCAATATCAATACAATGACGCGGGTCAGCTCACGCAGATGATTACAGGGCTTGACGAATACTCCGAAGAACCGACGGGCGGCGCGGTGACGCAATATGAATATGACGCGTTCGGCAATCTTTCTCGGCTTACAGACCCAATGGGACTGACGGAGCAATATAAAAGCTACGATTATCAGGGGAATCTTTTGTGGAAAACAGATAAAAACGGCAGAGAAATAAAAAATACATATGGAACATATGGATTAACATTTACTGTGGTCGACTATCAAGACTGGGAAAATTTCGATGAGAAATCATATACGTATGATAATCTCGGGCGCGTGGTTAAAACTGTTTCGCAGGATGCTGACAAACAAGCTGTGGAGGAACAGTTCAGCTATGACGGTTTCGGGAGAATAACGAGCAGCACCTCAGACAACGGAGACGTTCAGCAATACGCGTATGACAACAACTCGAATTTAACGGAATACAAGCTATTGTCAAATGGTGTTGAGAAAAATGTGACGTCTTATATGTATGGTCAGACAAATCAGTTAACAGGATTAAATACAAATGATATAGTGACTTTATACAGGTATGATGAAAATGGAAATCTTATAGCGAAATCTATGGATAACGGCGTGAATACATTGTATGAATACAATGATGCGAATTTGCTTGTTTCAATGAAAAACAGAAAGAGCGGGACTGTAACCCGAGAATATGAGTGCTCATATCATTTAAATGGTTTGAAAAATCAAGAAGTTGAGCGTAATGAAGTAAGCTTTGACAGAGTATATTCATACGACAGAGCTAACAGGCTGACAGGAGAAACATATCACTCATCGGATTATTCGGTGTATAGCGGAAAATCATATACATATGATAATTTTGGAAACCGGATTAAAGAATATAACGATGATTATACAAAAGGGAAAATCCGCGAGATTTATGATTATACTTACGACCTAAACAACCGAATGACGGGGCAGAGCACAATGCATATAGAGGGAGCTTTGGCGCAGACGGGACCGGTGACGGAGGAACGCAAATATTATTATGACAACAACGGCAACACCATAGCCGAGCAGATTGCCTCATTTACGGGTGATGGAGAAGAGACAAGCCAAATGGCGCTTTCCGGACGTTCCGGCGAAGCGATGATGAAGCTATATACATACAACGGCTTTAATCAGCTTGTCGGTTACGCCGACGGCATGAACTATGCGGAATATCAATACAATGCGAACGGATTA
>CATJNN010000145.1 GCA_949742185.1 uncultured Clostridia bacterium
AACTGGAAACAAGATATACATATACAGGATATGCGACGTAAACGGAGACGGAGAGATAACCGAGGCCGACGCTCAGGCTATTTCGGAGAGAGCGGATATTCCGTTGCCTGTATGGTATTAACGGGAAGAGACAAAAAAGAAAAGAGAAAAAACAGAAGATAAATACAGACACCCTCGAATATATGAGGGTGTCTTGCTGTTTAGGATTATTCTGACTTGTTATTGAATACGCCTATTCGGTCTAATATAACGAGTATACGCAGCATTTCTATGCTTAAATCAAGACTGCTGCCGCTGCCCGTTATAATACCTTCATCAACAAGTTTTTGAACTACGGGGCGCGCCCACTCGGGAACTTCGCCGACTGTATTATAGCGTTTGTCAAGAGTATCAACAAGTCGGTTAACGGAATCATATAAATTTCCAAGACTTGCATCAATATCGCTAACCTTAGCGTGCAGACGTGTTACGGTTTCATCAATATATCCTACTTTTTCTTTTAATCTGTCGAATTCTTCCATATTGATATCCTCACTTTCCGGCATATGCCAATCTATTGGAACTTCAAAATGCGGTAGGTCGGGGGTGGACCAGGTTCCGCCCCATATAATGCCCAGTTGTTTTGCGACTGCGCCGCATTTTTTTAATATTGTTTTGTTATATAAATCGCTTCCGTGAACGGCAATATCCCAAGCTCTGCGGCTTGTGTGCCGGCTGCTGCGCGTCCATGTGACAATATTGCCCGGACGTGTTCTGCCCAGACTGTACAAATAATTTTGACGCTCCTGACTGCGATATGTTTCAGTTATAAAAATGTAGTATCCGGCGTTTTCGCAGGCTGTCATAAATAGCATGCAAGCTTTTTGCGCGGTGGGCGTCAGTTCTGATATTTCGCGGATTGTTGTTGTAACGTCAGCCATTTTTCTCACTTCCTTTAATTCCAATTATTCTTGACAGGAATGAGGGCATATCCACTCCAATCTCTGATAAATTTTCAAGTACAGATATAAGCTCTGTATAAATATAATATGACTGCACGCTGTTAAAGATGACATGATTAATGTCGGAAAACAGCAGGCTTAATCCGTAGCTGAGCAGTACAACAAGAATAATTGCCGCTTTTTTAAAACCTCCGTCTCTAAGCTTAGATGAAGATAGTTTTCTGTCTTCTCTATATGCTTTAATAATACCTGTTATAAAATCCACAACAATACCTGCGACAAGCGCATATGTAAGCAGATTTGTGTTGAGTGTAAAACCATTAAATAAATTCTGTAATGTTTGTAGTTCTTCCATTTTTTCACCTCATATTATCGTTATAGTACATGTTGCCGTCGTGTCAATGCAGTTTTTGTCGTTAGTTGCAATAACGACGCGGTATGTGCCAGCTTCAATAGGCGGCTCAGTTGTTGAAGAGTTTGTTTTTTGATTTATGTATGTCACCGTATGAACAAGCTTCGCCGGAGTTATTGTGTAAACAGCCTCATGCGGAAGCCCGTCGTAACTAACAGAAAAACTTTCCGCATTTATGACAGGAGTTGCTCGGACTATTCCAAACATTGACGGGGAGACAGAGCTTTGTCTGTAACGTTTATTAAGCATGATAATATTCACTCTGCACAGCTGTATATTGGTTATTTCAGAAACGTTGTCAGAACCGAGAGTAACGCGGTAGTCAATGTCTTCAATAAGCTCGGGTGATAAATCGACTGGTTTTATAATCGGCTTATGAGGCTCTCCGTCATAAACGACATACGGATTAAGAAGCTTGAAATTAACGCTTTGTTCTTTTACGGGAAGACGAAGTTCTTTCTCAGTTATATTGCCGTTGCTGTCGGCCGCTTGAAATTTTATTCTGTATGTTGCCGCTTTAGCAGACGTATCCGCCATACCTGATATGGTTCCGTTTTTGCTGAGTGTAAAGTATGAGGGGAGCTGATTGCGGCTACTTTCTGAGATTGTTACGGTATACGGAGGTTTTCCGCCGGATATTTCCAAAGAAACTAAATAAGGAACGTCTCTTTCTGCTTCAGGTAATTTGGAGGTTACAATATTTAGTTCTTTTGATTCAACTAAACGTATTTTATCAGCATAATCGTCAAACGGAGTATGATTGGGAATATCAATGCCTCCTTCAGCTATGGCTTGGCGTATTTGTTCTTTGATTTCCAGACAAAACGCTGTTTTTTGTTCGGTTGTTCCGTATGACGGATATTCTGATATGTTGCCGAAATCAATATTTTCCTGATAAATGCTGCGTATACCGTTCGGGTATGAGGAATAGCCTCCTGAAATTATGCCGCCCATTTCAGTGATTGCCAGATTTATGTCTTCAAAACAGCGAATCATAAAATTCAGTTTTTCGCATATTGTCATTCTGTCACCCCGTTTATTTCATCAAGCATATTATCTATTGTGCCAACAGTATTTTTGAGAGTTTCAAGCTCTGTTCTGATATCAGAGACGTCTTTGTCTGATGAAGCAAGCTTTGTCCATTCATAAGCAGATGTGCCGCCGGTTAGATTTATCGTGCGTATATACATGCTGTCGTTCGGTTTATCGGTATAGCCTTTTGGTATAAAAATTTGAATTACGCCGTCAACTTGGGGCAGCGCCAGCAAAGCGCCGGATTTTTCTCCGTCGGGATAATTTAAAGATGCGTTTCCGCCGTACACAGAATACGCGCCTGCCTCAGTTATACTGTTTAAATTGCTTTCATTATCGGGCTGGGACGATTTTTTAAAAAATGCTTCATTAAATTCTGCGCGAAGCGCGTTTATTTCATTATCAATCGTTTCGTCGAAGTTTTTGTTTGCCAGTTCATTTATTGCTTCTACAAGATTTTTTTTATTGCTTGTAGACAAACGATAAATAGAGCCTATCTGGTCTTGAAGGTTGTCGTAGAGCTTTTGTCTCACTGATTTTTCAGAAGAGACTCTTTCGTTGACTGAGTTTATTTTTATCTCTAATTGCAGATCTGTTTCAGCGCGTTTCGATTGCTCGTCAGCTAAATCTGTTTTTGTTTTTTCGGCGAGAGTTTTCAGCTTTTCAACTGCGGTTGTGGTTGTTCCGAGCTTGTTGACGATGTCTGTGTATACCTCGGGAGTTGCTTCCGGAGGAGTGACTCCGGCTATAAGTCCGCTGCTGTCAACAGGAACGGTTATCTCGTTTGTATTGAGAAGATTTCCGGCAAATACGAAAACAAGAAACCCACCGTCGGCTATAACTTCATGAGGTACAAGACATTCATTTTCATTAAGAAGGACGTGGTATATTTTTTCTCGGTCGGGCGTTGAGAAAACAGCGGTTTTCATAAGACCGCACCATTCGCCTGAAAAATAAAAATGAGCTTTGAGATAATTTCTGCTCCCCTCAACGATGTAAGGGTCGCTTTTTATAGACAGCTTCTGACTGTCGACATAAAATTTAATTTTCAAAAAAATTCCTCCTTGTTAAAATCTATCGGGTACGGTATTATCGTAGCATTTGCAGTTAAATTGTTTTCGCATTGTTTTTGCAATATGAATAAATAGAAAAAAAACAGAAATAATAAAAACGTAATTAAAAATTACAGGTATAAAAAGATATTGAAGTTTAGGAGGCGTTATTATGGATAACTGCAAAGCAAACCAGAGTATTAAATGTAACGTGACACAATGTGTAAATCACTGCACAACAAAGGATTACTGCGCGCTTGACTGCATTACGGTCGGAACGCACGAATCAAATCCTACAGTTGACCAGTGCACAGACTGCATGAGCTTTGAAGCAAAGAAATAAGACCTGACGTCTTTGTGCAGTAAAACAAGAGGAGCGGTAAGATGCCGCTCCTCTTGTTTAATATTAAGCGTGCCTGCGGAGCAGGTGAAATAATTGGAACTTAATAATTAAACTTGTTTTATTCACATTTCTTTAATCGTTTGTCCTTTTTAAAAGCTGATTTTGAAGGATTTCCCTCGGCGCGATATATTTCTGGCTTCGATAAATTTACATATGACGACCAGACGGTGTCTATTAAATCGTCTTTTTTATACTGACATAGAAATCCCATTTTTCCGGACAGCAGGTTTTCGCAGAAATAATTTTCCGGTTGATAATCATTTTTAAAAATTAATTTAAGAGTGTCGTATCTTTTATGAGAATAAATGACGTCTGTTATGCTAGTTTGATATGACGTCATTGGGTTTGATGTAAAGTGATTTGTGCAGTACACTGCTCCGTCTCTAAATAATTCGGTTACATTTATGCTTTTACAGTTGCATTCCATCAAAGCGATATGACCCGATTTGTCTGCAAAAACCAGATTTTGAGAAGAGCCTATTGGTATATTTCTTACGGCTTGCACTGCTTCGGCAGTATTTGCACAGTTCTCAAGCGCATACCGCACCAGCATACCGGCGTTCAGTCCGGGAGCGGAAACGGTGGGATATACAAAGGTCAGCCCTGCGGCAAGTCCGCATTCGTTAACGCCGTCTTCAATTTGCGACCACGCTGTCGTATTCCCGATAAATTTATATTTTCCATCAAAATTGTAATATGCGCTGTCGCATAATTTTTTTATATCTCTCGAAAAATCGCTGTTTCTTCCAAAAAACACTTTTCCGTTTTTTGCAAATGCGAAGCATGAACAAGCGTTATCATGCGTGCAGGAATACATTGATAACAGAAATTGTGCGATTATCATAAAATCCACGCCCATACCGTCCGCAGTTCCGCGTATTTCATCAAGAATTTGCGGATAGTGTTTTTCGTAAACGGTAACACATTTTTCTGCGTATTCCGGATTGCCCGGCGGGATTTGCGCTCCTGTTTTGCGAAGAATACCACCGTAGCGCATACCTGCGCTGTAGTGAGAGCCTTTCCACCTTGAATGATACAATAAAATTCCTCCTTAATAAAAATTAATAATAACGTTATTGCAGGAAGTATAATGAAATAAAAAATTTTTGTCAAGACAGACTTAAAGGTAAAATGTGCATAAAAAAAGCGGGATATCTTTTTAAAGTTTGTACAAAATTTTCTAACTAAATGTTGCAAAAAACTTGCAAAACCGCTTAAAATCATATATAATGGTAATGTTGTGACACTTAGCAAACGATGATGCGGGAGGTTGCGGACAATACGTCCGGTTTTTCCGCGGAGAACGTCCGATTCATGAAACCGGGCTGCAGGTCACGCCGCACTGCGGGATACTTGGGGGACAGTTATGTCCGTCGCCGGTATTTCGCTGTCAGTGATGGCGTTATGACTTTGTAAAGCACCCGGAACGCTTAGGCATTTCGGGTTTTTTGTTTGTTAAAGCCGCCGCGGGCGGTTTTAGGGTGTAGGCGAAACACCCGGCAGTGTGTACAGCTTCAGAGACGCCGCAAATTGGATTAAAAAGCAATCTTTTAGATTCGTTGCGTGCTTTTTAAACGCGGTTGTCGTCTATTTTTGAACAAGGAGGGAAAAGTATGGCAGCAAACCAGAAAATCAGAATCAAGCTGAAGGCTTACGACCACGCAGTCTTAGACCAGTCGGCTGAAAAAATTGTTGAGATTGCCAAGAGAACGGGCGCGAAGGTTTCAGGACCTATCCCGCTTCCGACAGACAAGGAAATCATCACGATTTTGAGAGCGGTTCATAAGTATAAGGACTCCAGAGAACAGTTCGAAAGACGAACTCACAAGAGACTTATCGACATAGTTGTTCCTGGCGCAAAGACGATGGACGCTCTTGTAAAAATTGATTTGCCCGCAGGCGTTGATATTACAGTAACGCAGAAATAAACATAAGCGGGTTGCAGTAATCTTCGGATTATGATGCAGGTGCATGTTCGCCAAAGCTGCGAACCAATAACCGTAAATAGGAGGAAAGAAAATGGAAAAAGCAATTTTAGGAACAAAAATCGGCATGACGCAGATTTTTGACGAAGACGGAAAAGTCGTTCCGGTGACTGTTGTTCAGTCTGGTCCCTGTGTTGTAACGCAGAAAAAGACGATGGAAACAGACGGCTATGAAGCTGTTCAGGTCGGTTACGGAGAGGTCAGAGAGAAAAGCCTCAACAAGCCGCAGAAAGGTCATTTCGCAAAGGCAAACACTGCCGTTAAAAAGTATTTGAGAGAATTCAGACTCAATGATTGCTCAGCTTACAATGTAGGCGATGAGATTAAAGCTGATATTTTCGCCGCCGGAGATAAAATAGATGTAACCGGCATCAGCAAGGGTCACGGTTTCGCGGGCCCGATGAAAAGATGGGGAATGCACAGAGGTCCAATGTCTCATGGCTCCAAGAGTCACAGAGTATCCGGTTCAATGGGTATGTGTTCATATCCGGGCCGTGTTATGAAGGGCAAAAAGCTTCCGGGTCACATGGGCGTTGTGAGAGTAACGGTGCAGAACCTTGAAGTTGTTAAAGTAGACGCAGAGCAGAATTTGATTCTGGTAAAGGGCGCGGTTCCGGGAAATAAAGGCGGACTCGTTACTATCAGAAACAGCGTAAAAGCATAAATAAGGCTTTAACGGAAAGGAGGAAGACTTATGCCAAAAGTGGCTTTATATAATATGGAAGGCGCGCAGGTTGGTGATATTGAATTAAACGACAGCATCTTCGGCGCGGAAGTAAATAAAGCGGTTATGCATCAGGTGGTTGTGAATTACCTTGCGAACCAGAGACAGGGTACGCAGAGCACAAAGACGCGCACAGAGGTACGCGGCGGCGGAATTAAGCCGTGGAGACAAAAAGGCACAGGCCGCGCGAGACAGGGAAGCATTCGCGCTCCCCAATGGACAGGCGGCGGCGTTGCGCTCGGACCAAAGCCGAGAGATTATCGCTTCAGCGTAAATAAAAAAGTAAGACGTTTAGCTCTTAAATCAGCGCTGTCTGCAAAAGCAGCCGACAATGGTATCATTGTTGTCGACGGTTTGAAGATGGACGAGATTAAGACTGCCGTGATGGCAAAGCTGCTTAAAAATTTGGGCGCTGACTCAAAGACGCTTGTTGTAACGGCGCAGAATGATACAAATGTTTATAAGTCAGCAAGAAATATAAAGGGTGTTGAGGTTACTTATGCCGACACACTTAACACATACGCGGTTCTCAAAAACGACAAATTTGTTGTTTCAAAGGACGCAATCGCGAGAATTGAGGAGGTGCTTGCATAATGAAATTCGCACACGATATCATAAGAAAACCAATCATCTCCGAACGCAGTATGCAGCCGTATTTCGACAAAGAGGGCAACGAAATTAAAAAATATTCTTTCGTTGTTTCAAAGGACGCAAACAAGGTTGAAATTAAAAAAGCGGTTGAGGAAATTTTCGGCGTTGAGGTTGCAAAGGTAAACACAATGCATGTTTTGGGCAAGGTTAAGCGCATGGGCAGAAATGAAGGCAGACGCGCTTCATGGAAGAAAGCCATTGTAACTTTGGCTCAGGGCAGTAAAGCAATCGAATTTTTTGAAATGTAATTTCCTATTAATATAGAAAAGGAGTGAAACAGGATAATGGCTATAAGAAAGTATAATCCTACTTCTCCTGCCAGAAGATTTATGACGGTGTCTGACTTCGCTGAAGTCACAAAAAAGACTCCCGAGCGTTCGCTTTTAGATTCGCTTAAAAAGAATGCGGGCAGGAACTCATATGGCAGAATTACCGTTCGTCACAGAGGCGGCGGAAACAGAAGAAAATACAGACTGATTGATTTTAAGAGAAATAAGGACGGAATGCCCGCAACGGTTATCGGTATTGAATATGATCCGAACCGCTCGGCAAATATTGCGCTTCTGCAATACGAGGACGGCACAAAGTCTTATATAATAGCTCCTCTCGGAGTAACGGACGGCGATGTTCTTATGTCCGGCGAAGGCGCGGACATCAAGCCGGGCAATGCATTGTTTATAAAAGACATCCCTGTGGGTACGCTTATTCATAATATTGAGCTTTATCCGGGCAAGGGCGGTCAGCTCGTAAGAAGCGCGGGTAACAGCGCTCAGCTTATGGCTAAAGAGGGCAAATATGCTCAGGTAAGACTTCCCTCGGGCGAGGTTCGTATGATTAGAATGGACTGCAAAGCTACGGTGGGCGAAGTTGGAAACCAGCAGCACGAGAATATCTCAATCGGTAAGGCGGGAAGAAAGCGTCACATGGGCTGGAGACCTACAGTCCGCGGTGTTGTTATGAACCCGAACGACCATCCGCACGGCGGTGGTGAAGGTAAATCTCCAATCGGACGCGCAGCGCCTGTAACGCCTTGGGGTAAACCGGCTCTTGGTCTTAAAACAAGAAAGAAAAAGAACAGAACCGACAAGTTTATCGTTAAGAGAAGAAATTCCAAATAATTGTTTTATATAAGCATACTCGAAAGGAGGAGTATACAATATGGGCAGATCACTTAAAAAGGGACCTTTTGTCGAAGAGCGTCTTATGAAAAGAATTGACGCTATGAACGCTGCCAATGAGAAGAAGGTAGTTAAAACATGGTCAAGAGCGTCCACGATTTTCCCGGAAATGGTTGGTCACACAATCGCTGTTCATGACGGCAGAAAGCATGTGCCGGTATTCATAAGCGAGGACATGGTAGGACACAGACTCGGTGAGTTTGCGCCGACAAGAACCTTTAAGGGTCACGTTGGAGCGAAAACATCCAGATAATATACGGATATCAGTTTGAAAGGAGGCAATCCATAGATGGAAGCACGTGCAGTATTAAAATATGCCCGCATTTCACCGAGAAAGGTGAAGATTGTGCTTGATTTAATAAGAAACAAGCCGGTTGGATATGCGATGGGCGTTATAAAGAATACGCCGAAAGCGGCAAGCGAATATCTTGAAAAGCTGCTTAAGTCGGCAGTGGCAAACGCGCAGAATAATCATGATATGGATGTAGATAAATTATATGTTGCCGAATGTTATGCATCGCAGGGACCGACGCTTAAGCGTATTCAGCCCCACGCTCAGGGCAGAGCATTCAAGATTTTGAAAAGAACAAGCCATATCACTTTAGTGTTAAAGGAAAAAGAATAATCCGAAAAGGAGGTTAAGCAAATGGGACAAAAGGTTAATCCACATGGACTTCGTGTCGGCATAATCAAGGACTGGGATTCCAAATGGTTTGCGAATGCTCATGATTTCGGAGATATGCTGGTCGAGGATTATAACATTAGAAAATTTGTTAAAAAGCAGTGCTTTGACGCAGGTATTGCGCGTATAGGCATTGAAAGAAAAAATGATAAAGTTTATATAACAATCCATTCCGCAAAGCCGGGTATCATAATCGGCAGACAGGGAAGCGAGATTGATAAGCTTAAGGCTCAGATTGAGAAGATGACAAACGCAAGCGTTAACATCAATATCATGGAAGTTAAGCAGCCGGACGTAAACGCTCAGCTCGTTGCTGAAAATATTGCGGCTCAGCTTGAAAAGAGAATTTCATTCCGCCGCGCTATGAAGCAGGTTATGGGCAGAGCGATGAAGATGGGCGTTAAGGGTATTAAAACTTCAGTTGCAGGCCGCGTGGGCGGAGCTGAAATTGCAAGAACCGAGACGTATCACGAGGGAACAATTCCGCTTCAGACGCTTCGTGCAGATATTGATTACGGT
Source organism: uncultured Clostridia bacterium (assembly GCA_949742185.1). GTDB lineage: Bacteria > Bacillota > Clostridia > UBA1381 > UBA1381 > CATJNN01. The sequence goes on from CATJNN010000145.1 coordinate 9,580, forward strand.
GTTGCGGAAGCGCACACAACATATGGTATCGTAGGCGTTAAGGTTTGGATATACAAAGGCGAAGTTTTCCATGAAAACAGAAACGCGGGAAGAGGAGAAAGACGCGAACGCCGCGAAAGACGCGACAATCGTGATAACCGCCAGGCGAAAGGAGGCAGATAATCATGTTATTGCCTAAAAGAGTTAAATACAGACGCGTAATGCGCGGCAGAATGAAGGGTAAGGCAACACGCGGCAACGTGGTAAGCTATGGCGAGTATGGTTTGCAGGCTACGGAGCCGGCATGGATTACGTCAAGACAGATTGAGGCTGCCCGTATTGCTATGACAAGATATACACGCAGAGGCGGTCAGGTTTGGATTAAAATATTCCCTGATAAACCTGTTACGCAGAAGCCTGCTGAAACTCGAATGGGTTCAGGTAAAGGTTCTCCCGAATATTGGGTAGCGGTTGTAAAACCGGGCAGAGTTATGTTTGAAATCGGCGGCGTATCCGAAGAAGTTGCGCGCGAGGCTCTTCGTCTTGCTATGCACAAGCTGCCGGTAAAGTGCAAATTCGTAAAACGTGAAGCAGAGGATGGTGAATAATAATGAAGATAAATGAGCTCAGAGAATTATCTCAGGCTGAGTTGGAGGAAAAATTGTCAGAGTGCAAGCAGGAGCTCTTCAACTTAAGATTTCAAAACGCTATCAACCAGCTCGATAATCCGAAGAGAATTGGTGACGTTAAGAAAACTATCGCTCGTATTAAAACCATCATTCATGAAAGAGAATTACAAGGTTCTGCAATTTAATGATTGATAAAACGTCGATATTAGTCAGGAAGGGAGGCACTTAATCGTGGCTGAAGAAAGAAATAGCCGAAAGGTTAAAATCGGTAAGGTTGTCAGCAACAAAATGGACAAGACAATCGTTGTTGCAATCGAATATAGCGTAAAGCATCCGCTTTATGGCAAGGTAATGAAAAGAACTTATAAATTGAAAGCGCATGACGAAAATAACGTGTGCTCAATCGGAGATAAAGTGAAAGTAATGGAAACAAGACCGCTTTCTAAAGACAAAAGATGGAGACTTGTTGAGGTTGTTGAGAAAGTAAAATAATTTGTTTTCGTTAGGAAGGAGGAAAAAGCATGATACAGCAGCAAACACTTTTAAAAGTAGCTGATAACACAGGCGCAAAGGAAGTTATGTGTATTCGTGTCATGGGCGGTTCCAAGAAAAGATATGCCCAGGTAGGCGACGAAATCATCTGCAGCGTCAAAAAGGCAACGCCGGGCGGCGTTGTTAAAAAGGGTGACGTTGTTAAGGCAGTGGTTGTCAGAGCAGTTAAGCAGACAAGACGCTCAGATGGTTCTTATATAAGATTTGATGAAAACGCGGCGGTAATCGTAAGAGATGATAAAAATCCGAGAGGTACGCGTATCTTCGGGCCTGTAGCAAGAGAGCTCAGAGATAAAGAGTACATGAAAATTTTATCATTGGCTCCGGAAGTGTTATAATTAGGAGGTGTAACAATGAAAAAAATGCATGTAAAACGCGGCGATACTGTGGAAGTATTGTCAGGCAAAGATAAAGGCAAGCAGGGCAAGGTTATAACGGTGTTTCCTAAAGCGGGACGAGTTATCGTAGAAGGCGTTGCCATTGCAAAGAAGCACCAGAAAGCGCGCGCGCAGGGGCAGGAAAGCGGAATTATCCATATGGAAGCTCCGATTGACGCGTCGAACGTACTTCGCGTTTGCCCGAAATGCAAAAAGGGTGTTCGCACAGGCATAAATATTCTTGACGGCGGCGCAAAGGTTAGATATTGCAAAAAATGCGGAGAAACATTTAACGACTAATTTTCGAGAGGAGGTAAATTGACATAATGGCACGATTGAAAGAGAAATATAAAGCGGAAATTGCTCCGGCAATGATGCAAAAATTCAGTTATAAAAGCCCTATGCAGATTCCGAAGCTTGAGAAGATCGTAATTAACATAGGTATGGGAGAAGCGAGAGATAATCCTAAGGCTATTGAAAACGCCTGCGGCGATCTTGCTATAATCACAGGTCAGAAGCCGATTATAACAAAGGCGAGAAAATCTGTCGCTAACTTTAAGGTTAGAGAGGGTATGAACATTGGCTGCAAGGTTACGCTCAGAGCTGAAAAGATGTATGAGTTTTTGGATAAGCTGTTTAATGTTGCGCTCCCACGCGTACGTGACTTCCGAGGGATAAACGCGAACTCGTTTGACGGTCGCGGCAACTATTCTTTAGGTATAAAAGAACAGCTCATATTTCCGGAAATTGATTACGATAAGATTGATAAAATCAGAGGTATGGACATTATCATTGTTACAACAGCGCACACAGACGAAGAAGCGCGTGAACTGCTGTCATTGATGGGCGCTCCGTTCAAATCGTAGTTCGGAAAAGGAGGAATAATTAGTCATGGCAAAGAAATCAATGAAAATAAAGCAGCAGAGAAAGCCGAAGCACAGCACGCAGGCATATTCAAGATGCAAAATCTGCGGCAGACCGCACGCGTATCTGAGAAAATTCGGCATATGCCGTATCTGCTTCAGAGAGCTGGCTTACAAGGGACAAATTCCCGGAGTAAGAAAGGCGAGCTGGTAATATATAATCAAATCGTTTCAAATACCGGAAGGAGGTAAAAGTAAATGCAAATAACTGATCCAATAGCAGATATGCTCACTCGTATAAGAAATGCAAATTCTGCAAGACATGAAACAGTTGACATTCCGGCTTCAAACATGAAAAAGGCAATAGCCGAAATTTTAAATGAAGAAGGATATATAAAGAGTTATCAGGTAATTGAAGATAACAAGCAGGGCGTAATCCGCGTTGCTTTAAAATATGGACCAAGCAAGGAAAAGGTTATAAGCGGAATTAAGAGAATCTCCAAGCCCGGACTCAGAATTTATGCGGGCGCTTGCGACGTACCGAAAGTTCTTAACGGTCTTGGTATTGCTATTATCTCAACGTCGAAGGGCGTTATGACAGATAAGAAAGCAAGACAGGAAAATATCGGCGGCGAGGTTTTGGCATACGTATGGTAAAAGCTTCGTAAAAAAACAAGGAGGTGTCAAATAAATGTCGAGAATTGGTAGAATGCCAATCACTGTTCCCTCAGGCGTTGATGTGAAAATCGGCGAGGGAAATGAAGTGACGGTAAAGGGTCCTAAAGGCACATTATCAAGAAAGCTTCACAGTGACATGATTTTGAAATTAGAAAACGGCGTTTTGACGGTAGAACGTCCGTCGGAAGATAAAATGCATAAATCCCTGCATGGACTGACACGCACTCTGCTTAACAATATGGTTATCGGAGTAACAGACGGCTTCCAGAAAGAGCTTGAAATAAACGGTGTTGGTTACAGAGCGCAGATGCAGGGCAAAAAGCTTGTGCTCGGTCTTGGATATTCACATCCGGTAGAGTATGAGGCGGTAGAGGGAATAACCATTGAGGTTCCTTCGCCTAATCAGATTATCGTTAAGGGCGCAAGCAAGGAGCTTGTTGGCGAAACAGCAGCGAAAATCAGAGAATACAGACTGCCTGAGCCATATAAGGGCAAAGGTATTAAATACGTCGATGAACATATCAGGCGTAAAGAAGGTAAAGCAGGCGCTAAGAAGAAATAATGAAAGGAGAGTTCTGATATGATAAAGAAAGAAAACAGTAACGTGGCAAGACTGCGTCGTCATAAGAGAGTAAGAAAGAACATCTCCGGCACTGCAGAGCAGCCCCGTCTGGACGTGTTCAGAAGCCTTAACCACATATACGCGCAGATTATCGACGACACAAAGGGCGTAACGCTCGCAGCGGCGTCAAGTCTTGAAAAAGGCTTTGAAGGCAGCGGTGGAAATTGCGAAGGCGCTAAAAAAGTCGGCGAGATGATTGCTAAAAAGGCTCTTGAAAAGGGCATAAAAACAGTGGTGTTCGACAGAGGCGGATATATATATCACGGAAGAGTTGCTGCTTTGGCAGACGGTGCCAGAGAGGGCGGATTAGATTTCTAAGAAAAGGAGGTAGGTCTTGTGGCTGAAAAAATAGATGCGCAAGCGCTTGATATTCAGGAAAAGGTTGTCAGCATTAACCGTGTTGCAAAGGTTGTAAAAGGCGGTAGAACAATGCGTTTTTCTGCACTTGTGGTTGTAGGCGACGGCAACGGCAGAGTTGGATGCGGCAGCGGAAAGGCGGCTGAAATTCCCGAGGCTATAAGAAAGGGTATTGAAGACGCTAAGAAAAATATGATTACAGTTCCTATGGTAGGCACGACAATTCCTCATGAAGTAACCGGGGAATTCGGCGCGGGAAGAGTGCTTTTGAAGCCTGCCGCTCAGGGTACCGGCGTTATCGCCGGCGGTGCGGCGCGTGCTGTTCTCGAGCTTGCGGGAATTAAGGATATAAGAACAAAATGTCTTCGTTCCAACAATCAGAGAAATGTTGTAAACGCTACGATGGCAGGTCTTGCAAGCCTTAAGCAGGCGGAGGAAGTTGCGAAGCTCCGCGGCATAACGGTAGACCAGCTTCGTGGTTAAGGAGGTAGCACAGCATGGCAAAGTTGAAAATAAAATTAGTTAAAAGCACAATCGGCAGAAAGAAAAATCAAATCGCTACCGTTGAAGCTCTTGGACTGAAAAGAATAAGACACGTTGTAGAGCACAACGACACACCTCAGATAAGAGGCATGATAAACAGAGTTTCTCATCTTGTTGAAGTTGAGGAGAACTAACAGCGATTAATTAAGAAGGAGGTGCAGATATGAGATTGGACGAGTTACAGCCCGCTGAAGGCTCCAAGTTCAAAGCTAAAAGAGTTGGACGCGGAATCGGTTCAGGTACGGGAAAAACATCCGGCAAGGGTCATAAAGGTCAGAACGCCCGTTCAGGCGGAGGCGTGAGACCGGGATTTGAAGGCGGTCAGATGCCGCTTTACAGACGTTTGCCGAAACGTGGTTTTAAAAATATATTTGCAAAGCAGTATGTAGCAGTAAATGTGGAGCAGTTAGAAAAATTTGAAGACGGAACAACTGTAACACCGGAGTTGCTTAAGGAAGTAGGAGTTGTAAGCAAAACGCTCGACGGAATAAAAATTCTCGGCAGAGGCGAGCTCACAAAGAATCTGACAGTACAGGCTGCAAAATTCACACAGTCGGCGGCTGAAAAAATAGAAAAGGCAGGCGGAAAGGCTGAGGTGATGTAAAGTGTTTCAGACAATAAAGAACGCATGGAAAATTCCAGATTTAAGACGTCGGATGCTTTTCACACTATTGATGCTTATAATATTCCGTTTTGGCGCGCATGTTCCGGTGCCGTTTTTGAGCGCGGACGCGATGCAGCAGTTTTTGTCGGGCGGCGGAGCAGATTTGTTTTCGCTGTTTGACGTATTCACGGGCGGCGCGTTTTCAAACGCGACCGTTATGGCGATGGGTGTGTCGCCGTATATTAATGCATCCATTATTATTCAGCTTTTAACCGTTGCCATTCCGGCGTTGGAACGTTTGGCAAAGGAAGGGCTTGAAGGCAGAAAGAAAATCAATAAGATTACAAGATACCTTGGCGTGGCTCTGGCGTTTATACAGGGCGCGGGACTTTATGTAACGCTTCATAATATGAATGTTCAGACGGTTGCGCAGGGCGGCGCGGCAATAATGACGGAAATGTCGGCTATGACATTCTTTGTTATAACGCTGTCGTTTACGGCAGGTACTGCGTTCATAGTATGGCTGGGTGAAATTATTACAGAAAAAGGACTTGGCAACGGCGTCTCAATGATTATCTTCGCTGGTATCATTTCAAGAATACCAACGGCTGGCGTTGCGTTGTACAGACAGTTCCTTCAGCCCAGTATTACAATGAAAGGGCTTATAATTGTATTGGCGATATTAGCTGTCGCTATTGCGGCAATAGCATTTGTTGTGCTCTTTAACACAGCGGAGCGTCGCATTCCGGTTCAGTATGCAAAAAGGGTTGTCGGCAGAAAGATGTACGGCGGACAGTCCACAAACATTCCGATTAAGGTTGTTATGGGCGGCGTTATGCCGATTATCTTCGCGTCAAGTATAATGGCGTTCCCTGCAACAATCGTAAGATTGGTTTCGGCGGGAAATATGCCGGCTGAGACAAGCATAGGCGGTATAATACTTGGTATGCTTCAGGCGAACTTCGGTCCGTCATGGACAGATATTGTATACGGCGTGTTATACTTCCTGCTCATCATATTCTTCACATATTTCTATTCGGCAATTCAGTTTAATCCAATAGAGATAGCGAACAATATTAAAAAGAGCGGCGGTTATATCCCCGGTATTCGTCCGGGCAAGCCGACGAGCGACTTTATAAACAGAGTATCATCAAGACTTAATCTTATAGGCGCTATATTCCTTGGCATCATTGCGGTACTTCCGATTGTAATCGGAGCGGTATTCGGAATAAGCGGTATCTATATAGGCGGTACGTCGCTTCTGATTATGGAGGGCGTTGCACTCGAGACGGTTCAGCAGATTGAGTCTCAGATGGTAACGCGTCATTATAAAGGATTTTTAGGTTAAAAGGGTAGACATTATGTCTATGAGGAAAGCGAAAGGTGGCGTTTTTCCGTGAAATTAATTTTGTTAGGACCGCCGGGAGCGGGCAAGGGTACGCAGGCTGAGATATTGTCAGAAAAGCTTAATGTTAAGACTATTTCAACAGGAGTTATGCTCCGCACGGCGATTAAAGAAAAAACAGAGCTTGGCGAAACGGCAAGCCGTTATATAAACGACGGCAAGCTGGTGCCTGATGATGTAATGGTTGGTATTGTTAAGGAACGCTTATCGCAGAAGGACTGCAAAAACGGTTTTATTCTCGATGGTTTTCCGCGCACAATCGCACAGGCTGACGCTCTTGCCGACGCCGGAATTGACATTGACAAGGTGCTTTTAATTGACGTTTCAGATGAGACAGTAATTAAACGCTTATCTGGCAGACGCGAATGCAGCGGCTGCGGAACGCCGTATCATGTTGATTTTAATCCGTCTGAAAAAGACGGAGTGTGCGACAAATGCGGTGGTGAGCTTATATGCCGAAAGGATGATAATGAGGAGACGATTAAAAATCGTTTAAGCATTTATCATGAGCAGACCGAGCCGATTAAAGCATACTATGAAAAGTTGGGCAAACTTGTTGCTGCCAAAGGCAGAGAAGAGCTTAAGGACACAACACAAGAGGTATTCGCCGCTCTTGGTATTGGAGAGACAAAATGATTACCATCAAATCAAAGTCGGAGATTGAGAGAATGCGCGTGGCATGCAAAATAACGGGCGACGCTTTAAAACATATTGAAAAGCATATAAAGCCTGGTATTACAACAGCGCAGCTCGATAAAATTGCATATGATTTTATTATATCAAAAGGGGCAAAACCGAATTTTCTCAATTACGGCGGTTTTCCTGGAAGCATATGCGCATCGGTAAATGATGAGGTTGTGCATGGTATTCCGTCAAAAAAGCGCGTGCTTAAAGAGGGCGATATCATCAGCATTGATATGGGAGCGGTGATAGACGGATATAACGGAGATGCGGCGCGCACATATCCTGTGGGAAAGATTTCCGATGAGGCGGCGCGGTTGATTGAAGTTACAAAGCAGAGCTTTTTTGAGGGTATTAAGCATGCAACGCATGGCGCCAAGCTCGGTGACCTGTCCTTCGCAATACAAAAGTGTGTTGAGGACAATGGTTATTCCGTAGTTCGCGATTTGGTAGGACACGGCATAGGCAGAAAGCTACATGAAGATCCCAGCGTTCCTAACTTTGGACGCGCGGGGCACGGGGTGAAGCTTGCCGCCGGCATGACGCTTGCGGTTGAGCCGATGGTGAATGAAGGCGGCTATGAAGTGCTTTCTCTTGAGGACGACTGGACAGTTGTCACAGCAGACGGTTCGCTTGCCGCCCATTATGAAAACACCATTTTAATTACAAAAGGTGAATGTGAGATATTGACGCTTTAATAGGAGTGAGCATTTTGGAAATTGATCTTGGAAGTGTTGTGTGTTCCAAGGCAGGGCGGGACAAGGGAAAGTTTTTCTTTGTCGTGGCTCTTGAACAGGAATATGCGTATTTGGTCGACGGCGACACACGCAAGGCCGACCGCCCCAAGAAGAAAAAACTCAAGCATTTGCAAAAGACAAATTATATTTCGGATTTTATTTCCGAAAAACTTCGGACCATTGGCAAAGTGACCAATTCCGAGGTGCGAAAGGCATTAGCGGAATACAGCGAAAGGCAAGGCGCAGTTGTATAAAGACGCTTATATAAATGTTGCAAAAACGGTATAGAGCAAAGGGAGGTATTTCTTTGGCTAAGGACGATGTTTTAGAGCTGGAAGGCACAGTTGTTGAGGCTCTGCCGAACGCACAGTTCCAGGTTGAACTGGAAAACGGACACAAGGTTTTAGCGCATATTTCAGGCAAGCTGAGAATGAATTATATAAAAATACTGCCGGGGGATAAGGTGACGCTTGAAATGTCGCCGTATGATTTGTCCCGCGGAAGAATAACATGGCGTTCCAAATAATTTGACGATTAGTACGGAGGAGGTAAAAGCATGAAAGTACGTCCGTCAGTAAAGCCTATGTGCGAAAAGTGCAAGGTTATTAAAAGAAAAGGTAAAATCATGGTGATTTGCGAAAATCCTAAGCATAAACAAAGACAAGGCTAAAAAGCAATATTTGCTTATGACTTGTTCAAGTGAAAAAATCGTTAATCCGCACAGATAAGTGCGGCGGCGTTCAAAAGGGCGGGAGTCCGTCCAACAAAAGATATTTTGAACGCACGCGCGCCGCGCCCTGTACGGATAGACCACAAAAATCAGGAGGTGCAGAAAAAGCATGGCAAGAATAGCAGGTGTCGACTTACCAAGAGATAAAAGAGTTGAAGTAGGTCTTACTTATATATACGGTATAGGTATCAGCAGCTCGCGCAAGCTCTTGAAACAAAACAATATAAATCCAGACACAAGAGTTAAGGATTTAACTGAAGAAGAAGTAAATAAACTCAGAGAGGCTATTGACGCGGCATATACTGTAGAAGGCGACCTTCGCCGTCAGATAGCGCTTGATATCAAGCGTCTTATGGAAATTGGCTGCTACCGCGGTATCAGACATAGAAAGGGTCTGCCGGTTAGAGGCCAGAACACAAAAAATAACGCGAGAACCCGCAAGGGGCCGGCGAAAACAATCGCAGGTAAAAAGAAGTAAAGGAGGGACAGTCTAAATGGCTAAAGCAGCAAAAAGAACAACACGCACAAAGCGTCGTGTTAAGAAAAATATTGAAAAGGGCGCAGCTCATATTCGCGCTACTTTTAACAACACAATCGTTACAATCACAGACACAGCGGGCAACGCTCTGTCATGGGCAAGCGCAGGCGGACTGGGCTTCCGCGGCTCCAAAAAGAGCACTCCGTTCGCGGCTCAGTCGGCTGCTGAAACAGCGGCAAAAGCGGCAATGGAGCATGGTCTGAAAACAGTAGAAGTTTACGTTAAGGGTCCGGGCGCCGGTCGTGAAGCGGCAATTCGCGCATTGCAGGCGGCAGGTCTTGACGTTACAATGATTAAAGACGTAACTCCTATTCCGCACAACGGTTGCAGACCGCCTAAGAGAAGAAGAGTTTGATTTATAATATATGAGATAAGGAGGAACACGAATGGCTAGAAATATGCAGCCTGTGCTGAAGAGATGCAAAACGCTTGGTATTGAGCCGGCGGCTATGGGTATTCATAAAACATCAACAAGAAACCCGAAGCAGGGCAGAAGAAAGCAGAGCGAATACGGATTGCAGCTTAATGAAAAGCAGAAAGTAAAATTCATTTACGGCGTGCTTGAAAAACAGTTCAGAAAATATTATGTAATGGCTACAAAAAGACAAGGCATCACGGGTGAAATGCTTCTTCAAATTTTGGAGTCGCGCCTTGATAATGTAGTATACCGTATGGGACTTGCCGGCACACGTCGTCAGGCAAGACAAATAGTATCCCACGGGCATATCACAATAAACGGCAAAAAGGTAAACATTCCGTCTTACCTTGTTAAGCCGGGCGAAGTGATTTCAGTAAAAGACAAGAGCAAAAGCTCTGATATGATGAAATCTATCGTTGAAACGAATGAGTCCAGAGTTGTACCGAAATGGCTTGACATGAACAAGGAGTCTATGACTGCTAAGGTTGTTGCGTTAGCGGACAGAGACGATATTGATTACGAGGTTGAGGAACACTTAATCGTTGAGTTGTACTCTAAGTAATTAATACTTGTTGCCCTCGGTAAGTGGATAAAGATACATGATGTTATTTTAAGGAGGGTTCGTTTAAATGATAGAGATGGAAAAGCCCAATATAGAATGCACGCAAATGACCGACGATTACGGAGTGTTCACAGTATCGCCTCTTGAGCGCGGTTATGCTATAACGCTTGGCAACTCCCTGCGCAGGATTTTATTATCCTCGCTTCCGGGAGCGGCGGCAACTTCTGTTAAAATTGAAGGCGTGCAGCATGAGTTTTCAACAGTCCCGGGAGTTAAGGAAGATGTAACCGAGCTTATTTTAAATATTAAAAAGCTTGCGCTAAAGCTTTACTCCGATGCTCCTAAAACAATTTATATTGAAGCAAAGGGCGAGGGAGAAATTAAGGCCGGAGATATTAAGTGCGACGCTGATGTGGAAATATGCAATCCTGATTTGCACATAGCAACGCTTAATGAAGATGCGCGTTTATATATGGAAATAACCGTGTCAAGAGGCCGCGGATATGTTTCTGCTGAAACAAACAAGCAGAATATACAGCCTATTATCGGCGTAATACCGATTGACTCTATATATACGCCTGTTAAATCCGTGAACTACACTGTTGAGACAACGCGCGTTGGTCAGTATACCGACCGCGAAATGCTGACGGTTGAAGTGAACACAAATAAAACGATTAAGCCCGACGAGGCAATAAGTCTTGCGGCTAAAATTATGAACGATTTGCTTGCGCTCTTTGTAGATCTTTCAGACGATGCGAAGAATACTGAAATCATTGTTGAGAAAGAAGAAACGAAGAAAGAAAAAGTCCTCGAAATGACAATAGAGGAGCTTGATTTGTCAGTGCGCTCATACAACTGTTTGAAGCGCGCGGGAATTAATACCGTTGAGGATTTGACAAACAAGACGGAAGAGGACATGATTAAGGTTAGAAACCTTGGCAGAAAATCGCTTGAAGAAGTTATAAACAAATTGAACAATTTAGGTCTTTATCTGAAAAAAGAGGAGGACTAAAAAGGAGGGAATACAATGCCTGGAACAAGAAAGCTTAATCTTCCTACCGACCAGAGAAGAGCGCTTTTACGCGGTCTCGTAACGAACTTTTTGGAAAACGGTAAAATAGAAACAACTGTTACAAGAGCTAAAGAAACGAGAAGCATGGCGGAAAAGATGATTACTCTTGGCAAGCAGAACACGCTTCATTCCCGCCGTCAGGCGCTCGCATACATCACAAAAGAAGATGTTGTAACGAAGCTGTTTGAAGAAATCGCGCCAAAGTATGCTGAAAGAAACGGCGGATATACAAGAATTGTGCAGACAGGTCCGCGCCGCGGCGATTCTGCGCCTATGGCAATACTGGAGCTTGTTGATTAATAATGAGAAACACTTAAAAAGGACGGCAATACGCCGTCCTTTTTAAGTTTGTTTAAAACAACTTGCAGATTTTTACTATACCCGTTCAATTCAGCAAAACCAAGATGTGTTTTAAGAAAAGCAGAGCACATTTTGATTATTATTTCTTAACAATAGATTCTGCAAGCTTGAGCGCGTCATCAATATTTTCACATATGTAATTTGCTCCGACCTCATCATAGAATCCTGATTTTTTAAATACTGACATTGGCTGTTCGTTAACATGGGAGAAAATAGGTATAACTTTCTTTTTTCGGCATTTAGAAAGAAACAATTCCAGCTTATGAATTGCGGTAGCGTCTATAGCAGGAACACCGCTCATACGAATGATGATAACCTGCGCATTTTTATAAAGATACATGCCGGCAAGTTTATCAGCCGCGCCGAAGAACATGGGACCGCTTATCTCATATACAAACACTCCCTTGGGTACATCGCGCAAATGTTCGGCGTTTCCTCCGTCCTCAGCGTATTTCCAGCCGTGAACGTCGGTAACGTCTGCCATTCTTGTCATAAACAGAATAGCCGCAAGCACAATGCCAATACCAATCGCAAAAACAAGGTCGAATGCAACGGTCAGCACAAATGTTGTAAGGAGAACGAAGACGTCGCTTTTCGGAGATGATTTAACAAGATGTATGAAAGTTCGCCATTCGCTCATATTATACGCTACAACAAACAATATAGCGGCAATAGCTGGCATGGGTATCAAAGAAGCATATGGCATTAACAATAGTAAAATAAGCAAAAGGACAACAGCATGAACCATACCCGAGATAGGGGTGCGTCCGCCGTTTTTCACGTTCGCCGCTGTTCTTGCTATAGCTCCCGTTGCGGGAATGCCTCCGAAAAGCGCTGAAACAATATTTCCTGCGCCCTGCGCCACAAGTTCCATATTTGAGTTGTGCTTATCGCCAATCATTCCGTCCGATACAACGCACGAAAGCAGAGATTCAATAGCTGCGAGTATCGCTATTGTGAAAGCGTCCGGCAAAACTGCGCGTATAGTTGAGAAAGAAAATGCAGGCGTCACAAATTTGGGAAATCCCGCTGAGATTGTGTATAGGTCGCCGATTGTGTTAACGTTCATATGTAGAAGCTTAACAAGAGCCGCGCTCACAACAACCGCAATCAAAGACGGCGGCACGCGTTTAAATATTTTCGGCGTTATAACAAGAATTGCGATTGACACAAGGCCTATTATAAGGGCTTGGTAATTAAATGTTGAAAAAGAGTGAAAGACTTCTCCGAGCTTTTCCATTGTTTCAACAGGTGAATTTGTGAAAGTAAGTCCGAAAAAATCTTTTAGCTGACCAATAACGATTGTGATTGCTATACCGGATGTGAAGCCTGTCGTTATGGTGTGCGGTATGAATTTAATCATTTTCCCGAAGCGGCACACACCGAATATGATTAGAATAATACCCGCCATAATCGTAGCGGTCATAAGTCCGCTCATGCCGTTTTTAGCGGCTATACCGGCAACGATCGTGGCGAATGCCGCCGTAGGTCCTGAAATCTGCACGCGGCTTCCGCCTAAAAGCGCAATTACAAAACCGGCTGTGATAGCCGTATACAATCCCTGTTCCGGCTGAACGCCGGAGGCGAGCGCTAAGGCTATGGAAAGCGGCAGCGCAATAATAGCCACAATAATTCCTGCTATAATATCTTTTACAAGCTGTTCTTTAGAATATTTTTTCATGCAGGAAAGAAGTTTTGGTTTAAGTCCTTCGTCCATAGTATCCCCCGATTTAATTAATATTTACTGATAATACTTCCCTCAGTATTTAATACAATTCTACACATTACCATCGTCACTGTCAAGCGAACTCGTCGGTGTCTTTTTCTTTTTCCTCAGCTCTTTAAAGAACGCTTTGATAAGCTCCGAGCATTCCTTTTCCATAATACCGCCTGCAACGTCTACTGTGTGGCAAAACATATTAGGCTCAAATAAGTTTGCGACAGAGCCCGCGCAGCCTGTTTTAGAATCGTATGCTCCGAAATATACGCGTTCAATCCGAGCGTGAGTAATCGCTCCCGCGCACATTGCGCAAGGCTCCAGCGTGACATACATCTCGCACCGCGGAAGACGCCATCCGCCGAGCCTGCGGCAGGCTTTATCAATAGCGATAACCTCTGCGTGCATAAGCGCGTTTTTTTTAGTTTCACGTTTATTATATCCTCGCGCAATAATTTTCCCGTCCTGCACAATCACTGCTCCAATCGGTGTTTCTCCTATATCGTATGCCTTTTTTGCCTGACGGAGAGCCTCCCGCATAAATTTATTATCCATAGTTGCTCCTTTATATAAAAACGGTAACATTTAATTAAATATTATATAATTATTATGTTACTTTGTCAATCTGCTATAAACATTGACATTTTTGCTGATTTATTGTAAAATAATGTACAAATTAAGAGAATATTCTAAAATTATGCTGGAAGAGAGATATTTATATGAAACTAAAGATAGCAATATGCGATGATAACGAGCAGATTCTAAACGAGGAATATAATATGCTTGAATTTATTTTGAAAGAGAGGTGCATTGAAGGGGTAGTTCATAAGTTTAGCGAGCCTGAGGAGCTGTTAAAATCAACGGAGATATATGACATTGTTGTTCTTGATGTTGAGATGGGGAGGCTGAACGGCATTGAAACTGCCGATATGCTGAAAAAAGCAAATAAAGAGTGTATTATATTTTTTGTCACCAACTACGAGTCATATATTGACGAGGCTTTTAATAAGCATCCGTTCCGATTCTGGACAAAGCCGCTGGATAAACGAAGGCTGGACTACGGAGTGGAATGTGCTCTTAAAGAAATTAACGCTCGGATTCCGCGTATAAATGTTCATATAGATAACACAAACCTGGATGTACCGGCTGGGAATATTATATATATTTATATGGAAAACAGACGGCTTCATTTAATAACGGACAAAGGAGATATGGTAACGCGGGATACAATAAAAAGTATTGGCGAACAGCTAAAGGATATTGGCTGTTTTGGCAAGACGAGCCGCGGATATTACGTTAACTTTAATTATGTAACAGAATATGACCGCGAATACGTTTATTGCGAATATCAGCAGAAAAAATATAAGGTTGATATATCAAGACGTAAATACAATGATTTTAATATTTCGTTTAAGAAATGGTTAGGAGGAGCAAAATGAGAATAGATTTAGGAATTATATTGGGAGTAGTATTAGCGTGTATATTTTTTATTTATTACGCAGACACGTTGTTTTACAGAAAAATAAATAAGGTGGCGTGTTATTGTATTATAGGTGCTTTTTATGTTGCGCATCTATTTATTTGTGCATTTGGAAACTTGCCTGTTAATGTTATTACACTTTTCTTAATGACGTTTTTATGTTTTATTTGTTGTTATCATATAGATTTAAAAAATGCATTATTACAGAGTTTTGTAATTGTATTATTAGCAGATTTAAGTGAATTAATAATAGCTTTTATACCACATTTAAATATTTCACCAGTTAATACTAATTTTATAAATGCTACACAATCTTTGATCTTAACATTAACAAGCAAATCTTTATATCTTATAGGAATTATGATTGTAAGTAAATTGTTTGGTAAATATAAGAGTTTGTGTGGAACGCCATCGACTGTTTTAATTTTGGTGCCAATATTAACTATATGTTCTCTTTTTCTTATGTTGCAAATAAATATAACATCAAATTTATTATCAGGAATATGTTTATTATTAATTTTAATAAATGTAGTATTATTGATTATTAATAAAAGAATGATTAATAAAGATTTAGAAATTGCTGAACTTAAAGCAGAAACTGCAAAAGAACATTTTCGTTTGGAGGAATATTTAATGTTAAAAGAAAAATATGAAGGTATGAATGTATTTCATCATGATTTTAAAGAGCATATGATTACGATAAATGCTTTAATAGAAAATAATATTGAGAAAGCAAAAGAATACATAAAAGCTATTTGTAAAGAAGAGGCGAAAGTACATTATGTTAAATATACCAATAATGATATGCTTAATATTGTACTCACAAAAAAGAAAGAAGACTGTTCAGATAGTGGAATAGAGTTTATAATCGACCCTATACAAGTGGATATGTCATTTTTGAGCGATATTGATACTGTATCTTTGTTTTCAAATTTAATAAATAATGCTATTGAAGCTTGTAATGAGTGTGAAGAAAAAAAGATATTTTTAAATATAAGCGCTGCAAATAAAAATTTTATTACCATGAAAATAGAAAATACTGTAGATAAAAAGCCGCTCGTTATAGATGGAAAGCTTCGCACGCATAAGAAAAATAAAGATTTGCACGGCATAGGAATGAATAGCATCCGCAGAACTTTAACAAGATACGACGCTTCACTCGACTGGAATTATAATGCCGATAATAAGATATTCAGCGTAACAATAGTTTTGCAGAATAATAAAAAAGATACCGCTAACGCAAAATAACGACCATTCAGTCGATTGCTGTTTACATTTGAGAGCTTTTCTGTTATATTATTCATGTAAGTTATTAAAAGGAGGGAACAAAATGTTAAAAGAGTATTCAAAAAAATTCTTTAACAAAAGCATGCGTGTTATTATGTGTGCGATGCCCGCAATTTTAACAGCTTTGCTTGTATTTCATGCAAATTCAACTGCATGTCTTATAAACGGGCAGCCTGAGCCGCCAAAGGCTCTTAAAAATTATCGTAAATTCTAAATGGATAATATATCCAGAAGAATTATAAGTTATGCTGTGAGCCATAGTTTTATACGGAAAGAACAATACGAGGAATATGTATATATTCTTACCATGCTCCTGAATGTATTCATCACTGATATCACTCTTTTTTTAATCGGTGTTCTTATGAATATGCCATGGGAGTGTGTAGCATTTTGGCTAGTATACATGGTTTTACATAAATATTGCGGTGGGTTCCATTTCAGCACATCTTTGAAATGTTATCTGTCGTCATGTATTATGTGCCCGGTTGTTCTGCTTTTTATTCGATTCGTTCCGTTAGGTCCAATATGGCTCTTAGCAATAACTTTAATTTCTGCAATAATACTGCTTATTGTTTCTCCGGTTGAAGCGCAGAATAAACCGCTCGACGGAAAAGAAAAAGTTGTATTTGGCAGAATAGCAAGAATTTTAACGATAATTACCGTGATTTTATACGGAGTTATGTTATTTGCAAAGCTGTTTGCCGTTGCAAAAATAATATCAGCAGCTATTGTCTGCGTTATGATTTTTGCTGTGGCGGGCAAATTGTATCTTAAACATTTGCAAAAATGAAAATACAGAGGGGAATCGACCCTCCTCTATATTTTGCTGTTATAACACAAATTATAACAAAAAACTGGCAGGTTTATTCCTGTCAGTTTTTTTGTTAACCGTATTATAAAGCAACAGTTAAGATAATGCGGGATTTAATATCCGGCATTATTTTCATTGAATGTTTTGCCGGCAAGCAAAGAAAAAATAAACTGGTTTAATACCCGAATTTGTTTTTATATTATATGCTGGTTTCTTCTTACCGTTTGGAATTGTCAGAAAAATATCCCTTTTTATTATTCTATTTTAACGTGAATTTATATTCCGTAGTGTGTTTGTATTCCTGTCCCGCTTTTAAAACCGGCGACGGAAAATGGCTGTGCGCCATAGCGTTAGGGAAGCACTGCGTTTCCAGACAAAACGCATTATGCGCGCCGTAAATAACTCCATCCTTGCAGACGCGTCTTGACTCAGCGCAGTTCATTGTATATAACTGTACCGCAGGAGCGTCGGTATACATCATCATGCAGATTCCGGATTCGGCACATGACGCCGCCGCGCCCAACCGATAACCCGCGCCCTCAATGGCAAAATTATGGTCGTATCCGCCAAACATTTGTATCTGACTGAAATCCGCATTTATATCCTGTCCGATAGGCTTAGGCGCGCGAAAATCAAACGGCGTACCGCCGACTGAACATACCTCGCCTGTAGGCATACATTCGTTGTTGTTTGGAGTATAGAATCCGCTGTTAATTTGCAAAATCTGATTGTATATTGTCCCGCTTGCATGTCCTGCAAGGTTAAAATAGCTGTGATTTGTGAGATTTACGAGCGTATCTTTGTCTGACACTGCGCGGTACTCTATTTTGAGTGCGTTTTCGGCTGTAAGGCTGTAGGTCATATGTACCGTAAGATTGCCCGGAAAGCCCTCTTCGCCGTCAGGACTTACGAGCGACAGTTCTAAAGCGGGTTCTTTGTCTGTGCCAGTGGCGTTTGCAGACCAAAGTTTTTTATCAAAACCGATATTGCCGCCGTGCAGACTGTTTTCACCCTCGTTTATACCGACTTTGTACTGCGAGCCCCCAAGAGAAAACTCGCCTCTGGCAATACGGTTTGCGTGTCTGCCGATTGCCGCGCCATAGTAGCCGTAATTGTCAAGATATTCATTGAGAGTGTCGCGTCCGAGCACAATGTCAATGTCATTTCCGTTTTTGTTCCGAACAAAAACATTGCGTATAATGCCGCCGTAATTTGTTATGCACGCGCGCAGTCCTAAACTGTTGTCAAGCGTGTACAGCGTAACGTCCGCGCCGTTTATTGCGCCGAAAATTTCTGTTGTAATTCCCATATGTATGCCTCCCTGCTTTTTTTCTATTTTACCATAGAGCGCGTCGGGAAGCAATATGCTAAAGCATATAATCCGGAATAAAAGTTTCCCGCATGTTTAAGAATCCTTTAAAATCCTCTTTTTGTTCTCCGTTTATAGTAAACTTCACAGTGGATATGCCTTCGACAGACGTGACGGAGTTTACAATCTGATACACTGCCAAAACCTCAAGGTCTCTGCCCTCGAACGGAGCGTTTATCATAGATTCCGATAAATCTACAACAGCAGTTTCATGTTCAACTTTAACGGTTATGCAGTTTTTTTCATTTGGAATAAGGCGGCGGATTTTCTTGTTTGAGTCGCTTCCCTCAATAAGTTTGTTCACTACCCATTCCGCGCTTTTCTGCGCGCTCATTTTCTTAATTGGCGTTTCTATAGGAATAAGCCGAAGCATATCGCTGTCGATATAATAAATCTCTACGGTTCTGTTTTCAGCCATAGCGCCCCTGCTTGCGCCGCAGCCGCTGAGCATGCACGCGCATAAAAGCAGAATAAACGCTGTTTTTATCTTTTGCATAAAAAATCCCTCCAAATATATTATACATATATTATATGAAGGGGGGTTGGAAAATATTACATATTTTTCTTTGCGTCCTCAAGAGCGCGTGCAAGCTGGTCGGGGCAGGACGTGCCTCGTCCGTTGCAGTCGGTGTTTTTCAGACGGCTTATAACCTCGTCAACGTTCATACCCTCGGCAAGCTTTGATATACCGGACGTATTGCCGTTGCAGCCGCGAGTGAAACGAATGTTGCGCACAATATCTCCGTCTATGTCAAATTCAATTTTTGCCGAACAAACTCCGTGCGGCGTATAAGCAAATGATTTCATGTTCAACACTCCTAATTAATATGATATATTAATATTATCATAAAAGATATGATTTTTCAATATAGTTATTGGATTTAATTATCGTTAGATAACGGATATTTTTTGCTGACGTTAAATAGTTATTGAAAACAGCTTTGAATTGATATATAATAAACCTATGATAAGGAAAAAAGGAGGATATATATGAAACTAAAAAGAGTATGCGTAATGCTGCTTGCCGCGATTATGATGGGTGCAGGTACAGGAGCGACGGTATTCGCGGATGAAGAGAAAACAGAACTTTACCATAAGGTGTTTGATTTCGGATATGACAATGCGGAGGATGATTTTGCAGCCGTTACGTCAACAACAGAGTATACTGAAAAACTTGGTTATGGATTAGAAAGCTTATCTGATATTAAAGAGGGAGGCGAAAAGTTGCCCGAACATCTGGAAATTTTTCGCCCGTACGACCCTGCAAATATGTATTATGCGGAAAGGGATTATTTAACAACTGAAGCGGAGGAAGGTATAACATTTACCGCCGACGTGCCAGACGGCGATTATTGGATAAACGTTATATCAGGCGGAGAAACAGAAACTGGCGTTAACATATACATAAACGGCGGCGAGCGCGTTCGTATGTATACGGTTGAGGCCGGAGCTGTTTCGGGGCATCAGCAGTCTGTTGTGCCGAAGAATGGAAAAATCACAGTTCAGATTAAGGGAAAAAATACAAAAGTGAATGTAATAGAAGTTACGCAGATAGCAAGCCGCACGGAGGGTGAGAAACCTATAATATATATTGCGGGAGACTCAACAGCTCAGACCTACGATTGGTCTAAATATTATCCGCAGACAGGCTGGGGACAGGTTATAGGAGATTATCTTTCAGACAGCGCAATAATTGAAAACCGTGCTATCGGCGGCAGAAGTCTTAAAAGCTACAATAATGACGGAAGACTTGACAGTATTCTTACGGAAATGCATCCGGGAGACTATGTGATTATTCAGTTTGGTCATAACGACGGTTCAAGCAAGCCGGAAAGATTTATATCGGTAGACGATTTTAAGATTCTTCTGGAGAAAAAATATATAACGGAAATTAAAAAGCGGGGCGGCACGCCGATTATCTTCACGCCAACACCGCATTTTTCTCCAAATGATAAAGGAGAGTTTGCGCCTACAATTTTAGATTATTCCGCAGCGGCTGTGGAAATTGGCGAAAAGTGCGGCGCGGTTGTAATTGATATTCAAAAGGCTATAGCTGACTATTGGAATGTATGCGGACAGAATAAAGTAAAAACATTTTATTTTATAAACGAACCGCTTGAAAGCGCACAGTATCCTGACGGAACCGACGACCATACGCATTTTAAAGAAATAGGTGCGCGTGAAGTAGCGCAGGTTATCGCAAAGGAGCTTATGAAAAATATTCCCGAGCTTAAAGACGCGTTTGTTTTGGAGCGTAAATCGTCGTTTACCGATACAAAAGGTCACTGGGCGGAGAATATTATAAACAATTTGTATGAGAGCCGATATGTTGAAGGAGTTTCAGACGCAGAGTTTTCACCCGACGCGCATGTAACGCGCGCCGAGTTTTTGGCCATGTCTATGCGCGCCTGCGGTATTGCAGGACATGGATACAGGGAGGGAGAGTGTCTTGATGCTCCGTCTGACGCATGGTATAGGTTTTATGTGCAAAGCGCCATTGATAAAGGACTTATCCCGAAAAACATGATTAACGGATATGAAGAAATAAAGGTAGAAATTCCGGCGGCGGACGATAAACTGGCGAGTGAGAAAATGGTGATAGAAGGTGAGTTTAATGCAGAACAGACGATAACTCGCGAGGAAATGGCGGCTGTTGTTGTAAATTGCTATGAATATGCATGGACTCAGGCGGGTAATGAAGCGAAGTATTATATTATAAATGGATGTACAAGAATATCAAATGCATTTAATGTCAGACCGATATACATTATAAACAGCAAAACAAAATATTTGGAAGCGGAAAATAATAAATTTTGTCCTGTTGAAGAAGATGTATTTTCATGGGACAGATTATTTGATATACCTAATAATGGGGAAACAGTAGATTATGGTTTAATCACAGTGGATTATGCATCTGGAATATCGCCGACAGGACCGGTACATTTGGAATCCGATGTATTGAGCGGCGATAATATATCCGAATGGGCAAAAGATTATGTTATTAAAGCTATGGCTCTTGATATAATGAACGGATATTATACAGATTTACAGAATTACCGTGTGCAAAATGCAAACGGAGCGGCGACATACCAGATGAGTACAACAGAATTTGCCCCCAGAGATTTTACAACCCGCGCGCAGGCGGCAAAGGTTATAAGCGAAATAATCAAAAAGGTTTAAGGTAATATAATAGGAAGTGATAAGATGTTTACAAGCAGACAGAAAAAAATAATATGTATAGTTATAGCGGTGTGTATGATAGTTCCGATTGCTATCGGAGCGGTGTCGATTATAACGTCGATGATGTAACGAGAATGATTTGAAAAACAGTAATGTTTCACTGAAAACGATAAAATACCGGAGCGGATTGCCGTTCCGGTATTTTATCGTTTGTTAAAAGAATTTACTGTATCAAATCTTCCATATCATACATACCTGCATTTTGTCCGACAAGGAATTTTGCGGCTTTAACCGCTCCGACGGCAAAAACCTCCTTGCTAGCCGCGGAATGTTTAAGCTCAATAACCTCGTCGTTGCCCGCGAAAATTACGGTATGATCTCCGACTATAGTGCCGCCGCGTATTGCGTGGATTCCTATCTCCTGTTTTTTGCGTTTGCGGCGGACGCTGTGGCGGTCGTACACATATTCGGCCGGCGAAGTTAACGTGTCTGAAATTGCATCTGCAATCGCAAGAGCTGTGCCGGAGGGCGCGTCAATTTTCTGATTGTGATGACGTTCTTCAATTTCAATATCGAAATTGCCCTCTAAAAGCGCAGTCGCTTTTTTAGCGAGCGATATAAGCAGATTTATACCCAGGCTCATATTTGCGGAGAAAAATAAAGGTATTTGCTTTGACGCTTTTCTCATTTCCTCTTTTTGTTCCAGCGATAATCCTGTAGTGGCAAGAACAATCGGAAGTCCGCGCTTTTTTGCGTATTCTAAAATTCCTTCAAAAGCGGACGGGTGCGAAAAATCAATTATAACGTCGGCTTCTCCGTCAAAATCGTCGGGCGAGGTGAAAACAGGGTAATCGTTCGGCATATTGTCAGCCACATCAAAACCCGCCGCGATTGCCGCGCCGCCGTCCTCGGCGGCAATTCGTGAAATAACCTGCCCCATTTTCCCGTTGCAGCCGTTTAAAATTATTTTTATCATTCGTATCTCTCCCTGATTTTATCAGATTTCCATGCCATAGTAGCGCATGGCGTCTTTTAGCTTTTCGAGGTTTACTTCCTCCATATCGCAAAGCGGCATACGGAGATTTCCAACGTTATAGCCCAAAAGGCGCATAGCGGTTTTAACAGGAACAGGGTTAACCTCAATAAATAGCTTATTAATCAAATCAAGCATAGCAAGCTGTTGACGACGCGCATTTTCGATATTGCCGTCGAAAAATTCCTGACACATATTATGAGTTTCTTCGGGAAGAATGTTCGCCACAACTGAAATGACGCCCTTACCCCCTAGAGAAAGAAGAGGCACTACCATGTCGTCGTTGCCCGAATAAATATAAAGCTCGGGAACAAACGCTGCCACTTGAGCCGTGTATGCGATATTTCCGCTTGCTTCTTTAATACCGACAATATTATCAAGCTTTGCAAGTTTTTTGAGCGTGTCTATGGAAAATGACATGCCTGTGCGCGATGGTACATTATAAAGAATAATCGGGATTTTAACGGCGTTTGCAATTTGAGTGTAGTGCTCGACAAGTCCCTTTTGAGTTGTTTTGTTATAGTACGGCGTGACGATTAAAAGTCCGTCTGCGCCAAATTCTTCCGCCGCTTTTGAAAGACGGACGGCGTGAGGCGTGTCGTTTGCGCCGGTGCCCGCTATCACGGGAATACGTCCCGCTGCTTTTTCCACGGTGAATTTAATTGCCGCCAGATGTTCTTCATCCGGCATAGTGGAAGCTTCGCCGGTTGTTCCGCATATGATTATGGCGTCGGTCTTTTTCGCAATATGCATTTCAATTAGTTCTTCCAAAACATCATAGTTTGTTTTGTTTCCGTCAAAAGGCGTAACAAGAGCAACGCCGCTTCCGGTAAACGGTAATGTTTTCATATAAAATCCCCAGCCTTTCCGTCCACTTTTAATAGCATATAAAACCGTCTAATCGCTGTGGACATAGCGAGCAAACTTTCTTATTATTATATGTTCGGCGTATTTAATGTATACGGAGGTTTTAGTCCATAAAGCCTTTTGCCGTGAGAAGCTCAGCCATAAGCACTGCGCCGCCCGCCGCTCCGCGAAGTGTGTTGTGCGACATACAAACAAATTTGTAGTCGTACTGAGTATCTTCCCTGAGACGACCTACCGATACGGCCATGCCGCCCTCCAGTTCGCGCGCAGACGCAATCTGAGGCTGGTTATCTTCTTCAAAATAGTGCAGGAATTGCTTGGGAGCGTGCGGAAGATTTAGTTTTTGCGGTTCGCCGGCAAATTCTGCCCAGTCTTTTTTTATTTGTTCTATGGTTGGTTTATCCTTAAAGCTCACAAAAACTGCCGCGGTGTGTCCGTCTGAAACAGGCACTCGCAGACATTGAGTTGTGATTGACGGAACGGCCGCGTCAACAATCTTGCCGTCTTCAATGTGTCCCCAGATTTTAAGAGGTTCAATTTCGCTTTTTTCCTCTTCGCCGCCGATAAACGGAATAAGGTTGTCAACCATCTCCGGCCACGACTGAAATGTTTTTCCTGCTCCTGAAATTGCCTGATATGTTGTTGCTAAAACCTTTGTAACACCGTATTTCATTAAAGGATGAATCGCGGGAACATAGCTTTGAAGAGAACAATTTGATTTAACGCTTATAAATCCGCGTTTTGTTCCGAGACGTTTTTTCTGAGATTCAATGATTTGGGCGTGATCTGCATTGATTTCAGGAATAATCATCGGAACATCCGGCGTGTGGCGGTGAGCTGAATTGTTGGATACTACAGGGCATTCCGCTTTTGCGTAAGCTTCTTCAAGCGCGCGTATCTCGTCTTTTTTCATGTCAACCGCGCAGAACACAAAATCGACCTGAGACGCGATTTTTTCAATATCTGCGCCAGCGTCCATAACGACCATATCCTTTACTGAACCGGGAATTTCTTCTTTCATAGCCCATTTCGCGCCGACTGCGTCCTCATATTTTTTTCCGGCGCTGCGGCTTGAAGCCGCAAGAACTGTGATAGTATACCATGGATGGTTGTGCAGAAGAGTTATAAAACGCTGACCTACCATGCCGGTCGCGCCTATGATACCTACTTTGTAATTATTTTTCATTATAAAATCTCCTTTATATATTTGTCTGAATTGATAAAATATGCTGTGTTTTACCGAAGGCTGATTTTTTAATACTGATTGGTTATAAAAACATTTGTTGTAATTAAAAATTCATTTATAAAAAACGATGTATTCAATCGCGCTTCGATTCGTGAAGACATTTATTGAACAAGGTTTTTTGACGGAGTGTCCTAAATGAAATTTTAATATAGATTAATTGTTTTTGTAATAAAAAAGCAGCCGGAAGCTGCTGCAAAATAAAAAGCCTGTGCTTTATGCAGATAGCTCCCCATCGTATGATGACAGTGACATGGCTGTTAACCATATCCCCAACAATCCGCGTCTGCGCCCGCGCATCATTTCGGCGTTTTCCCCTTTCTCTCCGCCTTGCGGCAGCGCAAATGCCTGTACGGAGCTACTTATGAATCACGCGCCTCTATCTGACTACTATATTACATGACAAACGCCTTTTTGTCAAGGATTTTTGCCGATTTTGTACAAGGATTTTCAAAGAAATAAGGAAAGGAATTGTAAAATTTCATTTTTTATGCTACAATGTATAAAAATAAAGGAAGGATTGGGAATATGAAAGAGAATATAGAATTTATATCAGGATTTTTAAAATACTCATGGGTACAGGCGGTAATAATTGCGGTGATAGCAATTCTATTTGTGAGAATACTAAAGGTTATAATTCGCCGAGCCGTTAAAAAAAGCAAATCAACGCGCGCGGAAACACTTGTGCGCGTGCTTGGCAACACTGTAGCGGCCGTGATATATTTTTTCGCGTTTATGCAGATGCTTCAGATATTTTTTAACGTTACGCCGTCGTCGCTTTTAGCTGCGACCGGAATTGTTGGGGTGGCGTTTGGTTTTGGAGCTCAGACTTTGGTAAAAGACGTTATAAGCGGATTTTTTCTTTTGCTTGAGGACCAGACTGCGGTTGGAGATCTTGTGACAATCGGCGGCTTCACGGGAACAATAGAAAAAATCACGCTGCGCACAACGGTTGTTAAAAATGCGGCGGGCGATTTATATACGGTGCCTAACGGCTCAATTTCAGACGTTATTAATCATTCGCGCAGCGAGCGCACTGTTTTTGTTGAGGTGTCTATCTCATATGAGAGCGATATAAACGCCGCTTTCGAGGCTTTGCGCCATGAAGCGGAGCTTGCCGGAACGGAAATGGACGAGCTTGCCGGCGCGCCTGAAATTCTCGGAGTAAGTATGCTGGGTGAGTCGGGAGTGAGTATAAAGCTAAGCGCAAAATGCGCGCCGGGTAATCAGTTCACGGTAGAAAGAGAGCTTTTAAAGCGTTTTAAATATGCGCTGGATAATTCGGGCATTGAAATTCCGTATAATCATATAGTAATTCAGGAAAAGGGAAAGTAGTTGCAGAAAGGCTGTGAAAACATATATGCATTTGAATGCATGGCTTATTATAGGATATGTTATTAATTTTATACTTATTGTGGCGGTTGTGTGCTTTCAGCGGCGCGACCCCGTTGTTTCGCTCGCTTGGGTACTGGGATTTACGATATTTCCGATTGTGGGTTTTCTTGTTTTCCTTGTTTTTGGCACCGGACTAAAAACACACACCAAACGGAAGTATCATCAGAA
Source organism: uncultured Clostridia bacterium (assembly GCA_949742185.1). GTDB lineage: Bacteria > Bacillota > Clostridia > UBA1381 > UBA1381 > CATJNN01. The sequence continues at coordinate 35,837 of CATJNN010000145.1, forward strand.
GATGGATAATAACCGCGCGCTTACTAAAATATTGCGTACTCAGAAAAAAGCCATATTCGGAGGTCTTATAGACGAGGTTCCATTCGGCGGCGTTGCAAGATATTTACTGACGGTTAACGATAGTCCGTTTGTTGAAAACAACGATGTTAAAATCTATACGAAAGCAGAGGAGAAATACCGTGATTTAATTGAGGATATAAAAAATGCCAAAGAAAGTATAAATATGGTTTATTTTATTATACACGACGACCACATAGGAAATACAATTATAAACCTGCTCACGCAAAAAGCGCACGAAGGTGTTCAGGTACGGTTTTTATATGACGATTTTGGAAGTCTGCTTACTCCGCACCGCATGTTTAAAGAATTAAAAAAAGCGGGCGGCAAAGTGGTGCGTTTTTTTCCTGTTAAGCTTAGCTCATATTCAAAGTTTAATCATCGTAATCATCGTAAAATTACGGTTATTGACGGGGCAATTGGATATATGGGCGGCATGAATATAGGAGACGAATATATGAGCCGCGGGAGACGAAGCAAAAAGATTCCGAATTGGCGCGATACTCACATGCGGATTGTGGGACCGGCGGTGTGCCTCTTGCAGAAATATTTTGCGCTGGACTGGGAGTTTTCAACGGACGAAAAGCTTTCAGACCAGCTTGAACGCTTTTTTGTAATTCCGCAGAAGCCGTGCGGCGATATTCCTATGCAGATAGGCGCGAGCGGACCTGATTCAGACAGGGAAGAAATAAAATGCACGATGATAAAAATGCTGAACGACGCAAAAAAATATGTATATATTCAAACTCCGTATTTTGTGCCGGACGCGCCGTTTTTAAACGCGCTCACAATGGCGGCGCAGTCGGGGGTAGACGTACGCGTTATGCTGCCCGGGGTTCCGGATAAAAAATACGTGTATTATGTGACAACTTCGTATATAGGCGCGCTGTTAAACGCAGGAGTGCGCGTATATATTTATGACGGTTTTCTGCATTCCAAGACTATGGCGGTGGACGACGCTGTGTGCACAATCGGCACGACTAATATTGATATAAGGAGCTTTTCTTTGCATTTTGAAATTAACGCTTTTATGTATGGCAGACAAATTACAGAAGAGTGCCGTGAGATTTTTGAGGACGATATAGAAAAATGCGTGGAGATGTCCGAGGAAAAATATTCAAAGCGTGGTATATGGCAGATAATGAAGGAGGGCTTTTTTCGGCTTTTTTCGCCTATTATGTAAATGGGAAACAGCGGTGTTTAATTGAACCGCACCGACCGGATTTTTATATGCCATACATATTAAGAGGCGGCATATATAATTTGAATTATACGCTCTGTACGCCCGTGATAGAAGGCGTATAAATGTTTTTTAATTGCGTTTGCGAAGCAAACAGCAAAAAACAGAGGCGCTTTATGCGCCGAAGTATTTTTTAATATTATTGTTCGGCGGGCAGAAAGGTCATGGAGTTATTATGAATTTGCCGCAGACTTTTAAAATACGTATGAAAAATATGCTAGGACAAGAATACGATGATTTTGAGCGCGCGCTTGAGGAAAAGGATATTTTCAGCGGCGTTCGAGTGTTTCGTGCGAAAAACGGAGCGCGGGAGGCTGTGCTTCACGCCGCAGGAGAACTTTCTCCGGTGCCGTGGTGCGGAGCGGGATATTATGCGGATAAATCGGTTCTGAGCGGAAAGCACCCGTATCATGCCGCGGGTTTGTTTTATTTTCAGGAGCCGTCGGCAATGGCGGCGGTTGAGGCTTTAGACATACAAAAGCACGATTATGTGCTTGATCTATGCGCCGCGCCGGGCGGAAAAGCGACTCAGGCGGCGGATTATCTCAGCGGTACGGGACTTTTGGTTGCTAATGAGATTGACCGCCGACGCTCTTTCGCGCTTGCGGAGAATATTGAGCGGTTTGGAATTACGAATGCGCTTGTTACAAATGAGACGCCTGAGCGGCTTGCCGAAAGGTTTGAAGGTTTTTTTGATAAAATAATTGTGGACGCTCCGTGTTCGGGAGAGGGAATGTTCCGTAAGGAGCCGCAGGCAGTCAGCCAGTGGTCGGAGGAATACACGAGGGTGTGCGCTGAACGCGACAAAGAGATTGCAGACTGCGCGGTGCGTATGCTCCGCGCGGGCGGGAAAATGGTGTATTCAACCTGCACCTTTGCACCGTGCGAGGACGAGGGGATTGCTGAATATATTTTAAATACATATATGGACATGACGCTTTTGCCGATTTCACATTTATCTATGCTTTCACCGGGATGCGGAGATTATATCGGTTCGCCGCGCGATTTTTCAGCAGCAAGACGTATTTTTCCCCATAAGCAAAATGGAGAGGGTCATTTTATCGCACTGTTTGAAAAATCAGGCGGTGTATGCGGCAGAGAAAAGAAAGATATCAGAGAGTTAAAAACAGATATTCTGCCGTATCGTGAGTTTGAAAAAAATACTTTAAAAAATATAATCAATGGAAATTTTGTTTTGTTCGGAGACGAATTATACCGTCTGCCGAATGGGATTAACAGCATTGACGGACTGCGCGTTGTTCGAGCGGGACTGCATATGGGCACATATAAAAAAGGACGTTTTGAGCCGTCTCATGCGCTTGCGCTTGCACTGAGCCCGACCGGCGTTCAGAGATGTCTGGATTTTCCGCATAACAGTATAGAAATGCAAAAATATATGAGGGGAGAGATATTGCCGTGCGACGCTGTATTAAGCGGATGGACGCTTGTTTCTGCCGACGGTTTCTCTATAGGCTGGGGAAAAGCGTCGGGCGGAACGCTGAAAAATCATTTTCCAAAATATTTAAGAATTTAGAGGATTATTTATGCAGATAGGAAATGTCGCTGTAAAAAACAATATATTTTTAGCGCCTATGGCGGGTGTAACTGATTTGCCCTTTCGGAGTATCTGCCGAAATTACGGATGCGGTTTTTCATATACAGAAATGGTCAGTTCGCGCGCGCTTCATTACCATGATAAAAAAACCTTGTCGCTTATGGAGACTGGCAAAGACGAAAAGCCGTGCGCAATACAGATTTTCGGCTGCGAGCCGGAAATTATGTCGGAAGCTGCTCTTATAGCCGCAGAGGCGGGCGCGGATATTATAGATATAAATATGGGGTGTC
>CATJNN010000146.1 GCA_949742185.1 uncultured Clostridia bacterium
AAGGGCTGCCGAAGCTTCGGCAGCCCTTTATTAGCTACGTTGCAGAATTCATTGCTTTATGCGCTATGAATTGTTTTTATTCCTCGTCATCCGGAGCGTTCCAGTTATGGTACACCTCCTGAACATCGTCGTTATCCTCCAAAGCCTCTAAAAGCTTAGTCATCATAATAACCTGCTTTTCATCGTCAATATCCGCCATTGTCTGCGGTACCATGCTTACCTCGGCAGATGAAAGCGCGTACTTCGCTTCAAGCGCGTCGCGCACATTGCGGAGCGCGTCCGGCGAAGTTGTTATCTCATAAAAATCATCGTTTACTTCAATATCGTCCGCACCGGCTTCAAGAGCATCCATAGTGATTGTATCCTCGTCTACATCTGAGGTATTCTCTATTATGATTACGCCCTTCTGGTCAAACATAAAGCCTACGCAGCCCGTCTGTCCGAGATTCCCTCCAAATTTATCGAAATAATGACGCACATCGGCCGCCGTTCGGTTGCGGTTATCCGTGAGCGCTTCAACAATTACCGCAACACCGTTAGGACCATATCCTTCGTATGTTATGCTCTCGTAGTTGTCTCCGTCGGAATCTCCCGCCGCTTTTTTTATTGTTCGGTTGATGTTATCGTTAGGCATGTTGTTTGAGCGCGCCTTGCTGATGATATCTTTAAGGCGCGAATTGTTTTCAGGATCCGGACCTCCCGCTTTAACCGCCACAATAATCTCTCTTGCAATTTTTGTGAATATCTTTGCGCGCTGAGCGTCGTTCGCCCCTTTTTTGCGCTTGATTGTACTCCATTTTGAATGTCCTGACATATATATACTTCCTTCCGTTTATTAATTATACAGTCACCATACATTTTACACAAAAAACACGAATAATGCAAGTATTTTCAGCAGATTTTTTCATTAAACTCCGCCTGTATATAAATTCTGCTATCTTTCAGCGCAAAAACAATAGCTTCCGCTTTGCAGCCGCTTGTGCCGATATAAGTCACGCCCTCTGCCGAAGCTGCGCTTTTTCCGCTTTCTGTAACACTTTCAGGAGATATTGCCGGTAAATATAAAACGGCATTCGTATTTGCGGGAACGGTGCAGCTATAATACAATTTATCACCGTCAATTCTCCAATTTGAGCGTATAACTCCGTATCGCGATATAAAACTGCCTTTTGCATAAGTTAAACTTCCGCCAACAGTTGGAGAAAGTATAATTTTTTTATATCCCGTCTCATCCTTTTTATCGCTCGAATTTATTCCCAAAACTGTTCCGAAAAGCCATGCGCCAATTGCGCCGTATGCATAATGATTAAATGAATTCATATTCGCGTCTCCAAATTCTCCCGTCAGGGCGTTATATGAATTCCATCTCTCCCATATAGTCGTCGCGCCGTTCTTTACGCTATAAAGCCATCCGGGACATTCCTCCTGCTCCAGAACGGCAAACGCCTCCTTGACAAGTCCTGCTTTTACCAGCGCGGGAGCCAGATGTGAAATTCCAAGAAATCCTACCGATAATCTTCCCCCGCGTTCCGCTATTGACTGGCGCAGACATTCCGCAGCTCTTTTTATTTTCTTTTTCGGTATAAGATCAAAATAAATAGCCAATGCATATGCGGTTTGACTTGGATGATTCAGATTATCCGAGTCATTTGAGTAATATGTTTTATTTATTATATTTCCTCCGTCATCCTCACAGGATTTACTCATCTCACCCCAATATGCTATTGAACCGTCGTCCTTTACCCAAGCCTCGCAAAACGCTTTTTTTATATTTTCAAAACGCGCTTCATATTTCTTTGCGTCATCTTCTTTCCCCAAAACAAACGCTGCCTTTGAAAGCAGTTTTGCGGCATATGCGGCGTATGCTGTCGCTGACAAAATAAACGGCGTAGTTTCGTCGTACGCAAGATGGTCTCCTCTGCTCTGTTGTATCTGAATATACGGCTGCGAGGATAAATCGGAATACTCCGGAACAAGAGCGCCGTCCACCCTTCTTTCCCCGCAGAACTGACGGGATGGCATACTCTGATAATCAACCCATTTTTTCATCATGGGATAGAATCTTTCCAAAATCCTCTCGTCGCCGTACGCGCAGTACAGCTCCCATGGAGCAATTACCGCCGCGTCGCCCCAGCCGCCGCAGCCGCCGTTCGGACGGTTATCGCCGCCAAGAGGGGCTGTATCCGGCACCGCTCCGTCAAGATTATATAAAAGCTGCGCATCCTCAAGGTCTACCAGCCATTTTGTCATAAAATCCTTTATATACATCTCATACGCAGCTGTCGGTATAAATACCTGCACGTCGCCTGTCCATCCCATACGCTCATTACGCTGCGGACAATCGGTATACACCAGAAGCGAATTTCCGCGCTGCCCCCATACTATATTTTTTTGAAGCCTGTTAATCCAGTCGTTCGAGCATTCAAATTCACCCGTTATCTCTGTAGTGTTTGTTATGACAATACCCTCAACTGAAATAATCATTTTCCGCAGTTTTTCATGCGTTAATATACAGCCGTTCCCTGATATTTCAATGTATCTGAAGCCATGCGATGTAAAAGACGGCTCAAACACCTCATGCTCATCTCCGCAAAATGTGTATACGTCAGTATTTGACGCTGAACGCAGATTTTCTGTATACAGCTCTCCTTCAAAAAGCATCTCGCCATATCGTATTTTAACAGACATTCCCTTTTCAGCACGCATTGTTATACGAATCGTGCCGACCATGTTTTGACCAAAATCATATATAAAACATCCCTGCGGTTTTTCAACTGCTCCCCAAATCGGTTTTAAAACGCGCTCCTTCTGCGCTGACGGTCCTATCTGTGCCGCAAGCTCAAATTTTTCATTTTCGAGAGTTCCATTTGTCGGCTGAACCGCACCGTCCCATGCCAGTACGCCGCATCTCTCCCACCGCCTGTCGCTATGATTGTTCCATTCAAGCTTCATCCTCGCATCATATATCTCTCCCTGTTGATAGTCAGCCGATAATACGGCTCCTCTGTCTGTAAACTGCCATGAGCCGTCAGTTACGATAATATCTTGTGAACCGTCATCATATGTTAATACAAGCTGCGCTATATATGCATTTTTTTCACCATACACCATAGGCATGGCATTATATCCTACAAAGCCCGTATAATATCCCTTTGTTACAGTCGTGCCTATAACATTTTCTCCCTTATGTATCATTTCCGTAACGTCATACGTCTGGTAATAAATACGTTTTCGGTAATCTGTAAAACCTGGAGTATAATAAGACTGACCGACCTTCGCGCCGTTTATATATGTTTCGTAAAAACCTTTTGCAGACGCATAAAGCCTTGCCTTTTTAACTTCTTTATCGGTATCAAAGAATCTGCGCAAATTAACTGAACCGCACGGATTTATAAGATAAAACTCGCCATTTAAGACTAATCTTTCAGGCTTCCGCATTAAAACATCTCCTGTTTTATCGTCTGTAATAATAATATCTCTGTACTCGCCCGTTCCCCACGATTGCCTGAAACCTATAAGCATCATACCTGTTTTTCGCGGCTTATTTACAATATCGTCCGGCAGTATATCAGCGTCATTTATAACATAGCCGCCATTTATCTGAACGGTAAGATATGTACGCCTAACGCTAACTCTAACATGATTTTCTCCGTTTGTAATAGAAGCGTCATAACCCTTTTTCCTGCCTATAACAGAACATCGCCCGCCGTCGTATTCATACACCGTCACGCGCTGAGCGTTAACATCCATCTCGACAATCACACAATTATCTTTATTTCTTGCCGCAAGCGCAGCCGCCGATTTACCGTCGGTATTTAATTTAAAATCTATAGAATATTCAAGAACGCCGTCGGTATTTCGGACAGTTCTCGGAGCTCCTATCCATTCCGCCCCACGCCATGCCGCTTTATCATTGCTCTTTAATCCTGTCTCAAACCATTGTACGCCACGCGTATAATCTCTGCCCTGCTCATCCCATATGGTCGATGTCCAATAATATCTGGTTTCTGGCTCAAGCACACTGCCTCCGTATAAAATATCAAGCGTTTTGTCCGAAAATACCTTGCCGCTGTCCCAGATAATGTTTGTCATATCCTCATTATCTGATACAACTATCCGATATGCTGTTTGCCTGGCACCGCGTCTGTCCGAGTCTACATTCCAGCTAAACGTCGGATACCGCCTGTCTATAATTGAAATCTCCTGCATTATACATGTCCTGCCTTGTATTTTATTTATATGAAAGTATAACATATAAGAACACATATTGCAACAGGATGCTTCTTATTGAAAATAGTATTTTACTTGACAAATGCTTTTTTCAATAGTATAATATTTTTATTGGCTTATTTGCAGGTATAGTTTAGTGGCAAAACATTAGCTTCCCAAGCTGAGGTTGCGGGTTCGATTCCCGCTACCTGCTCCAAATTCATAAACCGCATAAACGCTTGAAAATATAGTGTTTATGCGGTTTATGTTTGATTTTGCGCAGAAAAATATTGGAAAATAAAATCATAAAAAAGTTAGTCAAAATAGAATGTGTATGATACAACAATAAAATCAGCCGTCTTATTAGCGGATTTTTTATTCCACTATCCTCTCCAAAACAAAAATACATAAGCGCTATCAGTCGCTTATGTATTTTTATTTTTATAATACGTCTCAAAATAATAAAAAGAATTATTTTATCGTCTGCGCTTTTCAGATCTCTACTATATTCGCACATACTAAATTAAATACTTGACAGGCTGCTAAAACTATTTCCTCAGAATTTTTGATATATGCTTGTATAAAATAAACGTGGGAATACAAATTACAGCAGCTTTTATAAAATTAAACGGTACCGCACCATAAAGCACATACGTATCAATATCTGTTATAAATCCGTTTACCTTTGCGCAAGCGGCAAAAATTTGTTCCATAGGCATAACTTTAGCATAAAACGGAATAAGCAGATATTTATTTGCTAATCCTCCGACTATCGCCATAAGCACAGCTCCGATTATCATTCCGATAAGAGCATTTTTCCGCGTTTTTTTATGCGCATATAAAATTGCTGACGGCAGCACAAGCGCAACGGCTGTGAGAAAATCGGCAAGCTCTCCAACTCCGCCTGTGTGTGTGTTTAAAAGATGTACAAGCGATTTAACAAGCGCTATACAAATACCCGTTATTGGTCCGAATGCAAACGAGCCTATTAAAATAGGGATATTACTAAAATCAATAGTTAAAAAAGGCGGAATAAACGGCAGCGGAATTCCCGGGATAAATCCTAAAATTACTGCAATTCCAGCAAGCAGCCCGGCACGGGCAATAAATTTAGCTGAAAAAAACGGTTTTGTAATTGGTGTTGTAGTCTGCATAATGCATACCTCCATAAAATATAAATTTTATGTATCCTCTACGCATAATAACAACTATTTAATCTGTCCGAATAACTAAATATGCATGTATTTTCACTCATTACCCACACATTTAATAATTATTCAGGCAATATTGTCGTTTTGCATCACACATAAAAAAACCCCGATACAATCGGGGCATAAATGCAAAACTAAAATGCTGCTTCTTTCATCCGGACTTTAACCGTCGGTTTTGGAATTTCACCAAATCAACTCTTTCGAGGTCGTGGACTGTCACCACCGGTAGGGACTTTCACCCTGCCCTGAAGATACATTATATATAGTATACATTAATTTTAATAAAAATGCAATAGGCTGTTTAAAGAATTCTTAAATTATTTAAAGCCTATGCTCTAATACAACAACTATAATATTCTTTTTATAACATAAAATATCATCAAAAATAAAAACTATTTTCATGGTAATGTTAATAGTGTTATTTATAAAAATGCACAATCTTTATAATAAGATATATAATTTTCGTATAAAACTAAATATAATGCTAAGTTTATAACAATGATAATCAGCAAATGAAAATAATTCGAGATGTCGAACCCCGAATTATTTTGCTGTTTCTCTGCAGCTCATTTAAACAAAAAGCCAATAGATTTTATTTTAATCTATTGGCTTTTTTACTCATAATTCTTGTTTTTTCAATAAATGAACACACTCATATCGGATGCGTCTTTTCATCCATGTCAACCAAATCAGGATCTATCTTATACTTAGCGGCACGCCGCTGTTCAAAGAATTTCTCAGCCACCTGACCGAACAGCGCATAGGAGAGAACATCCTCCTCCTGCTCAATCCACTCCGCGCATTCCTTACGAAGCTTATCAAGCTCCGGCTCAAGCTTATCGGCAGGGCGGCAGGTTATGCGCTTCTCATCGCCGATAATCTTCTTAACCATTTCCGGTGCAATATCAACCGGCGTTTTACCATACTCTCCGCGCACAATTCCCTTTGTTTCCTTAGAAATCATCTTGTAACGCTCGCCCATAATAACGTTGAGCACCGCCTGAGTGCCGACAATTTGGCTTGACGGAGTAACCAGCGGCGGAAATCCTAAATCCTCGCGCACGCGCGGCACCTCTTGAAGCACCTCTTCATATTTATCCTCTTTCCCCTGCTGTTTAAGCTGAGATACGAGGTTTGAGAGCATACCGCCCGGCACCTGATACAAAAGCGTGTTAACATCAACGCCCATAACCTTTGTATTCATAAGCCCGCTTTCAAGGTATTTTTCTCTAAGCGGTCTGAAATAAGCCGCAATATCCGTAAGCTTGTTAAGGTCATAGCCCGTGTCATACGGCGTGCCCTGAAGAGCCGCAACCAGAGACTCCGTAGGCGGTTGGCTTGTGCCCATTGACAACGGCGACATAGCGCAGTCCACAACGTCAACGCCCGCTTCAATAGCCTTAAGATACGTCATTGAAGCCTCGCCGCTTGTGTAGTGCGTATGGAGCTGAATAGGCACCTTAACAACCTCTTTTATGGATTTAACCAAATCATACGCTGTATATGGCAGAAGAAGTCCCGCCATATCCTTTATACAAATCGAATCCGCGCCCATGTCCTCAAGCTGTTTTGCAAGCTTTGTGAACGATTCTATATTGTGTACTGGGCTTATAGTGTAGCAGACTGTCGCCTGAACATGTCCCTTTTCCTTTTTACATGCGTTAATAGCGCATTCAAGGTTGCGCACGTCGTTAAGCGCGTCGAAAATTCTCAAAATATCAATACCGTTCGCTATTGATTTCTGAACAAAATATTCAACAACGTCATCCGCATAATGACGATATCCCAAAATATTCTGTCCGCGGAACAACATCTGAAGCGGCGTGTTTTTCGCTTTATCCTTAATTTTTCTGAGTCTCTCCCATGGGTCTTCATTAAGAAAACGCAGACAGGAATCAAAAGTTGCTCCTCCCCATGCCTCCAATGAATGATACCCCACGCTGTCGAGCTTTTCGACAATCGGAAGAATCTCGTCCGTAGTCATACGCGTCGCAATCAGGGACTGATGCGCGTCGCGAAGTACGGTTTCAGTTATTTTAACTGGTTTAGCCATTTATTTCCCTCCTTAAAATCAAGCAAACATTGACAGGAATACACCCGCCGCAACTGCCGAGCCGATTACACCTGCAACATTCGGCCCCATGGCGTGCATGAGCAGGAAGTTTGACGGATTTTCCTTCTGACCGACAGTCTGTGAAACACGCGCCGCCATCGGCACAGCCGACACGCCCGCGCTGCCTATAAGCGGATTTACCTTTCCGCCCGTAAGCTTACACATAATTTTTCCGAGAATAAGTCCTCCAAATGTGCTGAAGCAAAAAGCAATAAGTCCGAGCACAATAATTCCGATTGTTGCCGGTCTTAAAAATGTGCTTGCAGTCGCAGTCGCGCCGACAGTCACTCCAAGGAATATCGTTATTACATTCATAAGTCCGTTTTGAGCAACCTTGGAAAGTCTTTCCGCAACACCCGACTCCTTAATCAGATTACCGAGCATAAGCATACCCACAAGCGCAACCGCGTCTGGCACTATAAGCGCGACAACTATGGTAACTATAATCGGGAAAAGAATTTTTTCCGTTTTGCTTACGGGTCTGAGCTGCTCCATAACGATTGAACGCTCTTTCTTTGTCGTCACCAACTTCATAATGGGCGGTTGAATAACAGGAATAAGCGCCATATATGAGTACGCCGCAATCGCTATTGCAGGAAGCAACGCCGGAGCAAGCGTTTTTGTAACGTAAATCGCAGTCGGGCCGTCCGCGCCTCCTATAATACCGATTGACGCCGCCTCGGGAACGCCGAACCCAACCGACGGCATTAAAACACCTAAAACCAGCGCGCCGAGGAATGTGAAGAACACACCGAACTGCGCAGCAGCACCGAGAAGTATGCTCTTCGGGTTTGCAATAAGCGGGCCAAAGTCCGTCATGCAGCCTATTCCAAGGAATATAAGCGGCGGATAAATACCGAGCTTAACGCCTAAGTATAAAACATCCAAAAGTCCGCCGTGCGCGCATATATACGCCACGTCAATATATTTTCCGTCCGTGAGATAATTCACGTCGGTAAAGTATTCCGGATGCATCAGGATTGAGTTTGAACCCTGAAACATAGGAAGGTTTGTCAGCAAAACGCCGAACGCAATCGGCAAAAGCAAAAGAGGCTCAAACTTTTTCACAATCGCCAGATATAAGAGAACACACGCTATAACAAGCATCAGCGGCGTGCCAACCATTTCAAGCAGTCCGCCTGCTGAAAAGCCTGTCGCCTGAGCATTCTGCACGGCTCCCGCTATGGAGTCGTACAGCGCGTATATTCCCGTGCTTTGAAAGAAATCTATAAAACTTTGTAACACGCGCTATCACCACTTTCCGTTTTCTTCTGTTTTATTACGCAATCGAAACAAGAACGTCGCCTGTATTCACGCTTGCGCCCTCG
>CATJNN010000147.1 GCA_949742185.1 uncultured Clostridia bacterium
CATTTCCGCAGTCTGTGCAATACCTTGCGTAGCCGGAAAGTAATTTGCCGCACTGAGTACATTTATTTACTATGTAAGTACCGCAGATAGGGCAATAATCGCCCGTTTCTGTAATTTCATTTTCGCAGACAGGGCAGACAATGGCTTTGCCGCTTGTGTTTGTTTCTATTTTTGAGTAAATCATAGATTCAATTCCTCCATATTCAGTAAAAATATTTTGAGCGTTATCTTTTCCGCAGATGGGACAATAGTTTGAATTATTTTTAGAAAAATAATATCCACATGTATTACACTTACTCAACTTGCTTAAAAATTTTAATGATTGTTCAAATTGATTGTCAAAAAAATTCTGAAATCCAAGTATTTGTGATTCCAAATCTAATTTATAGCATTTAAATCTTGTTATTGCGGCGGATTTGCTTATATTAAAAATATCTTTTATTTTATTAACATCATGAGGGATAATTCCTATTGAATGAATCAGATAAATAGGTGATAATAGATTTCTTGCAAAACAGTTTGCTTCTTTTTCGAGTGCGGCATAATCTGGATTTGATAAACCGCGCAACAATATCTCTCCATCTAGCATATATTGATAATGATTTAAAAAATGATGTCCTAATTCATGAGCTATTGTAAATCTATCTAATCCTTTGTTATTTTTTGTATCATTATAATATATAACACATTTTAATTTATCTTTTGTGCAGGCGTATGCTCCGAGTTCGCTGCCGAAATAATCAACTACTTCCTGAATGGTACATTTATTTTGAGCGAACTGAGAATATGAACATATTCGCAGATTTTTTGTTTTATATATTATATAATTTAAATTTATGGGAATAGTATTTAATTTATATAGTTCAATTACATTTTTAACTTTGCTGTAAACATGGTTATAATTTGGTTTTATCACATTAGTCGTCCTCGTCAAATAGATTGCTAAAAGACTCTTTCAATAACTCTATCATTTTTTCTTGCTGCTCATCAGTTGCTTTAGAAACACCCTTTCTCAATCGACGTATTATTATAGGCTCTTCTTCTTTATAGCCACAAATTTCAAGTAATGTATTGTATTCTACCCCGTATGCACGAGCTAAATTTTCTAGCATATCGGGCTTGGGGTTTCTCTCATTTCTTTCTATTTTTGAAAGATACCCCTTGTCTATACCTGATATATTAGATATTTGTCCTAAAGTTTTTTCGCCACGAGTTTGCCTTAAATATTCACCTAAGCTACTCATAAAGAATCCCCTCCTTTTATAAATATATTTTACAACATATGTTGACAAAAGTACACAGTGATTAAAAATTTTTATAAAAAGTGTTGACAAAAGGACACGGAAGTGGTATATTATTAGTGTTCAAAAGAACTCAGAAGAATTGTGTTGGAGGAGGTGTGATTTATGATAACGCTAAAAAATGTTAAATATTTAAGGGAACAGATTTTAAAAAATGGGTATAGTTTTGCAGGATTTGCTAAGAGCATAGGTATTTCGCGTTCTTGTTTGGATAAGTTATTTTCTAGAGGCTCGACTTCTGCACAAACAGCTAAAAGAATTGCTGATGGATTGAAAAGTGAGATGTCAGAATTTTTTTTAATCAATGCGTGTTCAAAAGGACACGAATAAAATGCCTTAGCAGTGCTAACAAAACATAAGAGGGGATGCAAGAATGAATAACCTACAAATTTTCAAAAACAAGGATTTCGGAGAAATTAGAACCATTGAAGAAAATGGTAACATAATGTTTTGCGGTAGTGATGTTGCAAAAGCGTTAGGATATACAGATACGGCACAGGCAATAAGAAAAAACTGTAAAGAGGATGGGTTGTCTACAAGACAGGTCATAGACAGTTTGGGACGAACGCAGCAGGCTAAATTCATCAGCGAGGGAAACGTCTATCGTCTTATTACTCACAGTAGGCTGCCTGCTGCGGAGAAATTTGAACGGTGGGTGTTTGATGAAATATTACCAACCATACATAAAACTGGCGGTTATGTGGGTAATGACGAAATGTTTATCAATACATACCTCCCGTTTGCGGATGAACAAACAAAACTGTTATTTAAGACCACTCTTGAAACTATGAAGTCGCTTAACAGAAAAATTGAGCAGGACAAACCTAAGGTGTTGTTTGCTGAAAGTGTTACTACATCTAAAACATCTATTCTTATAGGTGATTTAGCCAAACTTATCAAGCAAAACGGTTATGAGATAGGTCAGCAAAGATTATTTAAGTGGTTGCGTGAAAATGGTTATCTTATAAAACGTAAGGGTGCTGATTATAATTCTCCTACGCAAAAAAGCATGGATTTAGGATTGTTTGAAGTTAAGGAGACAGCAATAACTCACGCCGACGGTCATGTGACAATCAATAAGACGCCAAAAGTTACAGGGAAAGGGCAGATATATTTCATTAACAGATTTTTGGTGAAAGACAAATCAGTATAGAAAGGAGCGGGGATGATGAATAGGACAAAATTGTATCAGCATAAATTGATATGAAGGGAGGCATCAATATGTTATTCAAAGATGGCGAGAGACCGCCAGGGGTACCGGATTATTATATTATGGAGGAGCATCATACGCAGTATGGTATTGCGCGAGTGTGGCGGAATCCCCATCCTGACCCTGAGGAGCACGAAAAAGGGATGCGGGATTTAGCCGAGTATTTAGTAGAATGTAATTTGAGACATATGATAAGCGAAGGGCGAGAAGCTGATATTGAGAAATGTTTTGGCAGCGAAATTGATTTCGCTGCGCAAGGTTGCTAAAAATGGGAGCGGTAACGCTCCGAATTGGACAAGCCTTGTTTTGTTGTAATATAAAGAAGGAGTGTACATATGAAAACGAAAACAAAAACAGTGCGATGCGCGACGTGCGGTGCGGAGATTGAGGTGCCGGCGGAGAAAGCGGCGGGGCTGCATTTTTGCGGGACAAGTCAGATTAGCGCGTGCATTATGGATTACTGGCAGGGGCTACATTTGAAGTATGGGACTAAGGGATGAAAGGAGTATTTAAATGGTTGCAAACAGCTATAGAATTTTTATTACCAAGTCAGCGAAAGCGGCAGAATTAATCAGCAACGCGTTAAGTGACGACGGCGACAATGTGAGTGCAGTAAAGCATGGCGCGGCGGCGCACTTCGCCGAGATTCCGAATATATATCGTGACTTCGGGTTGTTTTGTGCAATAGCGGAATATCACGACGGTAAAGGAAGATATAAATTGACCATATGTTGACGAAAGGAGCAGAAAATGGAGATTTCAATAAAATGTAATGAGGAAGAGTTAAAGACTATTATCAACGAAGCGAACATTTTTAAAAATGCAATTAGAGAAATAAGCGGTAATTCCTGCCGCATATCAGAAATGGGGCGCGCGCTTTTATCATTACAGCAAAAAATAGACCATATGCGGGAAGAGAACGAGAAAAAGGATATAAGCGATTATTACGATTCATCAGCCATAGAGAAGATTAACTTGTTTTAATATGATAAGAGAAAGGAGCATGGCATGAAGTTTAAAATAGCGGGAGTTGTCGTCATAGCGGTTATGCTGTGCGCGATGGCGGCGGAGTATGGGAAGCGAAGCAAGCCACAGGAAGCGGTTGTTGTGACGGATACATATGTTGTCATGGCGGGAGATACGCTGTGGAGCATTGCGGAGGAGTTTTGCCCTGACAGAGAGGATAAGCGCGAGTACATATACGATTTACGGGTTCGCAATCGGCTTGAAAGCGCGGCGATTTATCCGGGGCAGGAGATTGAGATTTGGAGGTATGAAAAGTGAGTTATTATAATGAATGCCCGATATGCGGGGCGGGCTTAGACCCGGGCGAGGCGTGCGAATGCGCCGGGGAAATAAAAAAGTCTCATATCTGCGCCAACAGACATGAGACGAGGCGATTACATGGAGTAATCACCAAAAAACTACATATATATTATACAACAAAATTCAGGAAATTGCAAGAGGTGATTTCGTGGTTGAGTACATAAATGAGTGCGTAGGGTGCGCGGAGGAGCAGGGGTGCGATGGCGAAGCGTGCCGGTACAGGCATGTGCCGCGGTATGCGTGCGACGGATGCGGGGCGGAAAAAGAAGCATACAGTCGGATGAAGCAACAGAGCGCGGGTGAAGTTTTATATGAATATGACGGCGATATGCTGTGTATGAATTGTCTGTTTAATGAGTTTCCGCACGGCGGCGACGAGGAGACCGAGTGCGGCAGGTGCGGCGACGGCGCGTATGGCTGCGAGCTGGCGGAGTACGGCGGGAGGCGGCTGTGCAAGTGGTGCTTGGCAAAGGAGTTTGAGAGGATATGAGTGAAAAAGGAGCAAAAGCTTCCTATATAGTGTGACAAAATGTGCAAGAGAGGTATGGAAGATGATGGGAAAACAGATTAAAGCAGCTTCTGAGGGAAAGGCGGCGAGCGTATGACGCATGAGGAATGGTTGTCTGAGCGCAAAAAAGGGATAGGCGGCTCGGACGCAGCGGCGATTGTCGGGCTTAGCCCGTATAAAAGCGCGTTTGAGGTTTACGCGGACAAGCTGTCGCTTGTTCCGCCCAAGGAGGATAACGAGGCGATGCGTCAGGGGCGCGACCTTGAGGAATATGTGGCGCGGCGGTTTTGCGAGGAGACAGGCAAGCGGGTTCGGCGCAGAAACAGTATGATAAAAAATCCTGCTTATCCGTTTGCGTTTGCAAATGTCGACCGCTTAATTATCGGCGAGAATGCGGGGCTTGAGTGCAAAACAGCGGGAAGCATGAGCGTGAAGCGGTATAAGGGCGGCGAGTATCCGGAGGAGTATTACTGTCAGTGTATGCATTATATGGCTGTGACAGGGTATCCGGTGTGGTACTTGGCTGTGCTTATTTACAGCACGGAGTTTAAGGTGTTTGAAATAAAGCGCGACGAGGAGGACATTGCCGCGCTTATGAAGGCTGAGCGTGAGTTTTGGGAAAACAATGTGCTTGCGAAAAATCCTCCGGCGCCGTCGGGAAGCGATAATGATAATGAAATCATAAACGCGGTTTATCCGAATGCGAACGGAGAGAGCGTGTCTCTCATCGGTTTTGACAAGGAGCTTGCAAGGCGCGCCGAGCTTGATTTGCTCATAAAAAAGATGGAAACAGAGAAGCGGCAAATAGACCAAAAAATTAAGCTGGAGATGGGCGAAGCGGAGCGCGCGGAATGTGGGAAATATGACGTCGTGTGGACGGGGTGTGAACGCAGAACGCTTGATACTGCGCGGCTTATAGAGGATTTCTTTTCGGACAGGGATTTATCGGATTATATTAAGACTACAAGATACAGGACTTTTAAAATAAAGGAGATAAAGTGATATGGGACAGATTGCAGAAAAAACAAGTATGGCTGCGAAGAAGCAGCCGCAGACAATTAATGATTGGATTAAAGCGTATCAGAATCAGGTTGCAAAGGCGCTGCCGAAGGTGATTACGCCCGAAAGATTTACGCGCATGGTGACGACAGCTGTGACGCAGACTCCGAAGCTGGCTTCATGCACGCCGCAGTCGTTTATAGGCGCAATGCTGACGGCGGCGCAGCTCGGGCTTGAGCCGAATACGCCGCTCGGTCAGGCGTATTTAATTCCGTATGGAAGCCAGTGCCAGTTTCAGATTGGGTATAAGGGGCTCATTGATTTGGCGCACCGATCGGGAGAGCTGAAAAATATTGAAGCTCATATCGTTTATGAAAATGATGAGTTTGAATTTGAATATGGTCTTGACGCGAATTTAAAGCATAAGCCGGCTATGGGAGGCAGAGGCGAACCGGTGTGGGTGTACGCTATATACCGGCTGAAAAGTGGCGGCTATGGTTTTAAGGTCATGAGCTGGGAGGAATGTCTTGCGCACGGGAAGAAATATTCAAAAACATTTAAGAATGGTCCGTGGCAGACAAATCCTGAGGAGATGGCAAAGAAAACGATGCTTAAAAAGGTGCTTAAATACGCGCCTATGAAATCTGATTTTGTGACCGCTGATGAGCAGTCTTATACGGTGGAGAATAGCGACGACGGCTCGTTTAAGGTTTTGCCGGATGATGTGATTGAGGCGGAAGCGTCTGAGGTAGTGTCTGAGACGGTGGATACAGAAACAGGCGAGATTTTGCAAAAATAGTGCGAAAAATAAATCGCAGTTATTGCAGATAATATTTGGAGAAAGGAGGAATAAGTCATAAATAAAGCAATACTTATGGGTCGGCTTGTGCGCGACCCTGAGATGAAGAAAACGCAGTCGGGCTTGTCTGTTGCGCAGTTTACTCTTGCGGTAAACCGCAGGTTTGCAAAAGAGGGACAGCAGCAGGCGGATTTTATAAGCTGCATTGCATGGCGGCAGACGGCGGAGTTTATATGCAAATATTTTAAAAAAGGCGCAATGCTTGCCGCTGTGGGCGAAATTCAGACCCGAAGCTGGGACGGCGACGACGGACAGCGGCATTACGCGACCGAGGTGCTTGTGAATGAAGCATATTTTACGGGCGGGAAGAAAACGGAGAACGCCGCGCCGGCGCAAGACGCGCTTCCGGCGTTTGACGATTTTGAACCGGAGGATATGTCCGGCGATGATTTGCCGTTTTAAGATAAAAAACACTTAATCAATATTAAAAATCCGGTTAGGAACCTCCGACGAAAAATAGAGCCGGATGTTCGTCTTTGCGAAGCAAAGCGTAAGAAGGCTCGCCATTTTTCGGAAATGGATTTTTAATTCCCTTAGCTGTTTTTTATCTGCATATTGAGCAAGGGAGGGAAAGGAAATGGCAGCAATAAAACCGAGCGTATTTGAGATTGCGGTAACGCGGGAAAACTATAGTGAAGTGAGACGGAAAATAAACGAGCCGCGAATAACAAAGTCTTTCCTTGATGAATGTATAGGTGTGGCAAAAAGTTTAAGAAGGGAAAAGACTGATAAGTGATCTTCAAAGAATATATTGCAACAATAATGCGAAAAAAGCGGATGTGTTGTATTGGAAAATAATGTTGTAATCTTTTTCGGAAAGGAGACGGCATGGAAAACGAAAGACACAAAACCTGCGCCTATGTCAAGGAAGCGCGCGGCGCGTCGGCGGTTGTCGGCGCGGGGTGCCCGTCGTTTGACAAAACAGGCGGGGCGGTGAATTGGGTGCTTGCCGGCATTTGCGGCAGGTGCCCGAAATATAAAAGCAAAGGAGAATAAAATGGCAAGACCGATAAAAAAAGGACTTGACTACTTTCCCTTTGACGTCGATTTTTTTGCGGATAGAAAGATACGCGCCCTTAAAGGTAAGTATGGAAATGACGGCGTGATTATATATATTTATCTGCTTACCCTTATTTATAATGAAAACGGGTATTATATGCGTGCCGATGACGATTTAAATTATGTGTTGTCTGATACTTTCGGCGCGAGCGATGAGAAAATAGGGCAGATTGTGAACTTCTTGCTTGAACGGTCACTGTTTAACGATACACTTTTCAAGTCGGACAAGGTTCTCACTTCCCGCAGTATACAGCTTCGGTTTCAGGAAGCCAAGAAAGGCGCGAAACGTGAGATTGAAGTGGATAAAAGGTTCTGGATTTTAACGAAAAATGAAACACAGAGCTTTATTAAGTGTACGAATTTTCAGGGTTTTTCCGAGAATAACGGCAGTTTTTCCGAGAAAAACCCGAATAAATCCGAGAAAAACGACACAAAGAAAAGGAAAGAAAAGAAAAGTAAAGTAAAGGAAAGTAAAGAAAAGAATATACCGCCTGACGGCGGAAAGCAGTATAACGAGCCGCCTGTAATTGCACTGCCGCTTAAAGACGGCGATGAATTTGAAATATTTAACAAGGATATAGTTGAATGGCAGAGCTTATACATCAAAGCGGATATAACAGACGAATTAAGGAAAATGAGAGGCTGGCTGTTAGCAAATGAAGCTAAAAGAAAAACGCGCGCGGGTATAAAGCGGTTTATTGCAAACTGGCTGAGTAAGGCGCATGACAACGTTAAGACGGCTTATGCGTCCGAACCTGAAAAAGAAAATAAATTTAGCAATCCGTTTTTAGATTTAGTGAAAAAATATGAGGAGGAAGAAAGAATTGAACAAAACAGAAACAGCGAAGATTATGGCGGGGCTTAAAGCCGCATATCCGCAGTATTATAAGGATAAATCGAAGCAGGAGCTTGAACAGGCGGTGGAGCTGTGGCATGAAATGTTCGACAGCGAGCCGTACGCTGAGGTGGCGGCGGGAATTAAGGCGTTTATGGCGACGGAGACAAAGGGGTTTCCTCCGTCTATTGGACAGGTTAAGGAGAAGATTGCGCTGCTTACACGTCCGCAGTACGCTATGACTGAGCAGGAGGCGTGGGCGATTGTTAAAAAGGCTGTGCGAAATAGTGCGTATGAGTACCTTGAAGAATATAAGAAATTGCCCGAAGCTATAAAAGCTATTGTAGGCTCGCCGTCTGTGCTGCACGAGTGGGGACTGATTGACTTGCGAGAGCTTGACACTGTGGTTGCGAGTAATTTTATGCGGTCGTACCGGGCGAGAGTGCAGCATGAGCGCGAATACGCGGCTCTGCCGGAGAGCGTGAAGCAGTTTGCGGACGCGATTGCACAGCGTATGGCGAGGCTTGAAGAACGCAGTGAATGCCGGTATGAGATTTATCAGGATAATTACGACCATAAAGGGCTGGAGGACATTATACGGGCTAAACTGGAGAATGGAAATGAACAGCAGGGATAAGGGCAAGCGCGGGGAGCTGGAGCTTGCAAAGACGCTGCGCGGGTATGGCTATGATGTTCGCCGCGGGCAGCAATATTGCGGAGCGAACGGCGACGCTGACGTTGTGGGGCTTCCGGGAATACATATCGAGTGCAAGCGGGTTGAAAGGCTCAATCTTGACGACGCTATGGCGCAGGCGAAGCATGACGCGCATGGGAAAATCCCCGCGGTGTTCCACAGGAAGAACCATGGCGAGTGGCGCGTTACGCTGGGGCTTGAGGATTTTATGAGGATTTATGGGGAATGGGAGGCAGGAAATGAGATTGACAAAGAGATATAAAAACGGCGCAGTTACGGTTGACGCCGATGCGTTTGGCGCAGACCAAGGCGTACTTGACAGCGAGATTGGCAGCAGTAAGCCGATTAAGGCGGCGGTAGCAAGGCTGGCGGAAATGGAGGACAGGCTCCCATATAATGCAGAATGCGGAAATTGTAAAAACTGCACTCAGGGAGAAGTAGTATACGACAGATATTGCGAGGAATTAGAACGTAATTGCTATACAATGAGTTTTTGCAGCTATTATGAGGAAGCGGAACAGGCGTTGAAAGCGAGGGAAACGAGAATGAGTTTGAATCAACAAAAACAGATAGAAAAGCCTAAGGAGATAACATTAAAATACAAAATTCGTATGGTTGTTGATATTGAGGGAGAAATAGAATGTCAGCCGCCATTAAAGGAAGATACAGGAATATATCCTTTCATGCAGTGGGCGATGGATGATATTGAAAGTCGTTTAGAATGTGAATGCGATATTGTGGACGTTAAAGCGGTTGAGTTGAAAGAGGTGGAGAGCTGACAATGGCAAAGAAAAAATATAGCGGCGGATTTGAGGAATACGAAAGCAAGCTCCGGCGCGTTATGGAGCGGTTCAGCGTAAATCAGTTTAATTATGATTGGAATAGAAGTGATTGTTTTATTGAATTTACATATCACGGTCAATTTTATCGTTTTGAGCATTCGCTTGATAAGGCTGCTGCTCATAAGCAAAACATAAATTGTGTGCGGCAGGTATAATGTATGGCGCAGGCGATTACAGCGGTATCATAAAATGCAGAGGCGGTTTTGGGAGTTACGGATAAAGGAGGGGCGGTAAAGCGGTGACGAAAAAAGAGCTTAGCGAGTATCGCAGTATTTTAGCGGAGTTGGACGAAATACAGGGCAGGCTTAACAGTAATACAGTACATGGCGTCGTTACAGGCTCGGACCATGAGTTTCCGTATGTGCAACACAGCTTTTCCGTGAATGGTGTTACAGAATCGGAGCAAAATTGCCGGGATATGTTTTTAAGGCGGAAACTGGAGAAGCAGAAGCAGGATATTGAGGATTTTGTAGATAACATACCCGACAGCGTTACGCGCAGAATATTCAGGTACAGGTACATATACGGCAAGATTCGTCCGAGCTGGCAGTGGATTGCTGTGAGGATTGGCGGCGGAAACACAGAGGATAGTGTAAAACAAAGAGCTTCACGATATTTGAAAAATTCGTAAAAGTTGTCACGTTTGTCACGTTTTCCTATGTTAAAATTTATAATAGAGAAACTGCGGGGCAGGGCTTACAGGACAGACAATCACCATATCTTGTCGGCTCTCCCGCTGCCTTAGCTTATGCAGGTCCGTATTCGACGGAAGCTCCTTTCATATAAGCGGTGTGCCGGATAGCAAAGCCGGCGGGGGAATATTTCATGATACGGCGGGCACGAGAGATATAAAATGAGATAGGCACAGACGCGCCTCTTTTAAAATGCGTACCATGTTTGTGCCGAGATTAGAATAACAGACAGCATTAACGCTCCTGTAGTATCGGAAAGATGTCCGACGGCTCGGCAGAGCCGCTTTTGCAAAGCAAAAGTACTGAACATATGGGAGACTGTGAGGCTGTCTGTTTTATTTGGGTTTGTAAAGAGGGTGGTGATAATGGCAAATGCAAAATATAAAGACTGGTTAAAACCTGATAAGCTAATTTTGCTTGAAGGTTGGGCGCGAGACGGTCTGACCGACGAGCAGATAGCGCACAACATGGGTATAAGCCGAAAGACATTAGCTATTTGGAAAAAGGAATACAGTGACATAGGTGACACCCTAAAAAAGGGTAAGGAAGTAGTTGACTATGAGGTTGAGAATGCCTTACTCGATAAAGCATTGGGAATTACTAAAATTATCAAAAAACCTATAAAGCTGAAAGAGGTTATTTACGATAACGGCAAGCGTGTCAGTGAAAAAGAGCATGTTGAATATGCAGATGAGGAAATATACATTCCTCCTGATACGACAGCGCAGATATTTTGGCTTAAAAATCGCCGTCCTGACAAATGGCGCGATAAGCCGAACGAAAAAGATGTTGATATTAAAAATCAGGGCGTTGTGCTGCTGCCTGCGGTGGAGGAAAACGGACATGAATAATATAATATGGAAACCGCAGCCAAGGCAGGCTGCTTTTTTAGCGCGCGGCGAGTACGAGGCTCTATACGGAGGCGCGGCAGGCGGGGGCAAGTCCGACGCTTTAATAGCCGAGGCGCTTCGTCAGGTGCATATACCGCACTACCGTGCAATTATATTTCGCAAAACATTTCCTGAGTGCCGTCAGCTTATAGACCGTTCGCTTGCCGTTTATGCGGCGGCGTATCCTAAGGCTAAGTACAACGCGTCGCAGCATGTGTGGGTGTTTCCCAGCGGAGCTAAAATATATTTCGGGTCTATGCAGCATGACAGCGACAAGATAAAGTATCAGGGGCAGCAATATGACTTTATAGGCTTTGACGAGCTTACGCATTTCACATGGGATGAGTATTCATATCTTTTTAGCCGCAACCGTCCGTCGGGGAAGGGGACAAGGGTTTATATACGGGCGACCACAAACCCCGGAGGTATAGGACACGGCTGGGTTAAGGAGAGGTTTATAACTGCCGCGCCGCCGATGACGCCGATTACGGACGAATATAATGTCGGCGGAAGGCTTTACAGGCGCGACAGGATTTTTGTACCGAGTACGGTATTTGACAATCAAATACTTCTTGACAACAATCCTAACTACATAGCGTCGCTGGCAATGCTGCCCGAGGGAGAGAGAAAGGCTCTTTTATACGGCGACTGGGACAGCTTCTCAGGTCAGGTGTTTACGGAGTGGCGCAGCAGTCCTAACGATAGGCGGACATGGACGCACGTTATTGAGCCGTTTGACATTCCGCGTCACTGGCGCAGATACAGAAGCTTTGACTTCGGGTACACAAAGCCGTTTGCTGTGCAGTGGTGGGCTATGGATATGGACGGACGTGTTTATTTATACCGTCAGTTATACGGCTGCACCGACGCGCCGAACACGGGCGTAAGGTGGGAGCCTGCGGAGATTGCGCGCCGTATTCGCGAGATTGAGGACAGCGAAGAGAGAGGAAACGCTATAACAGGCGTTGCTGACCCTGCCATATGGGACGAGAGCCGCGGCGCGGACGGTACGATTATAAACATGTTCGAGCGTCAGGGTGTATATTTTGAAAAGGGGGATAATGCGCGCCTTGCAGGTAAAATGCAGCTTCATCACAGGCTGGCGTTTGACGAGCATGGCTATCCCATGATGTATGTGTTTAACACGTGCAGGGAGTTTATCCGCACTATTCCGAACCTTGTGTATGACGCGAAGCGCGTGGAGGACATTGACACAAATCAGGAGGATCACGACTACGACGCGTGCCGGTATTTTCTTATGACGAACCCAATCGCGCCGAGAAGAAACGCAATGCTTGCGCCGCGCGTGCGGTCGCCGCTCGACAGTGATGCGCCGATTGTTCCGGGAGAATATAATAATACATTTTTAAGAGGATAGGGAATATGGATGATGCGCTAGATAGAATAAAGATAACCTTTTATGTAGGATAAGAAGTATTTGATAAAAATGAGTAAATATAGTCAAAGCACCCATATGGTGCTTTTTTAATACAAAATTTTAAGGAGGAAAAGGAAATGAATGAAACGGCAGAAATGAATATGGAGCAGAACGCCGCTGCTCAGGAGGCGGACACGACGGCTGAGATGGCGGCTAATGTGGACGCTATGTCCGAGGAGGAGTTTGAGAGTTATCTTGCAGGCGAATACGGTGCGGGAGACGACGGCAGAGATAGTGACGACTATGGCGGCGGCGTTTCCGATAGTATCGGAAAGACATCCGAAGAAAGCGGGCAGACCACCGGGCCGAGTGCAATGCAGGAGAAAGTCAATGATACCGAGGGCGACAACGGGGAACAGACACAGGCTGCGAATCAGGCATTTAGGACATTTGAGACGCAGCAGCAATGGCAGGCTGAAATAGACCGCATAATAGGCGACAGGCTGAAAAATACGCATAAGGTTATAGACGAATACGACGCTTTAAAGCACACGCTTTCGGACTATTACGGCGCTAAAAACGCGGACGAGGCAATCAGGCTGTTTCGGGAGGACATAGACAGCCAGATGGCGGAGCGCGAAGGCGTTAATGTGGATGTGTACCGGCGCGTACAAAACGCCGAGCAGGAGAACGCTCAGTATAAGAGGCAGCTTGAAGCGATTAACGAAGCGAGACGGGAAGAGCAGAGACAAGCGCAGGCACGCGCAATTCAAGCTGATTGGGAAAAACAGGCGGCAGAGCTTAAAAAAGCCGTTCCCAATTTTGACCTTAAAGCGAATATGCAAAACAGCGAGTTTGCGGATTATGTGGTGGACAAAAGGCTGTCGATTGCGGACGCGTACTATCTTACGCGCCGCGCGGAGCAAATGACAAAGGCTTTTCAGAAACAAGAGCGTCGTCCGATTCATGAAAACGGCGCAATGCAAAAAACGTCGGGCGGCAGCGCATATACGGATATAAATAAACTGTCCGACCCGGATTTTGAGAGGTATTTGGAGACACATATGAGATAAAAATACTTAATTTCATTAGATATTTTTATCAAATAAACGACACCGCTTAATTTATGTTAAAAAGCGGTGTTGTAAAATTTATTTAGGAGATGATTATTTATGGCAAATTATACAACACCCGCAGCGACGGATATGGAGCTTAAGCTCAATCAAAATTTAACTACATCACAGGGGGTGCAGCCTTTATATCAGGCAGTTCTTGACAGACAGCTTTTAGTGCGTTCAAAGCCGAAGCTGGTTATGCATCAGTTTGGTCAGAAGGTAAAGATTAAAAAGGGCAAGGGAAAGACAATCACATTCCAGCAGCTTTCGCCGCTGCCGAAAAGCAAAGCGCCTTTAATTGAGGGCATTACGCCGAAAGGCTCGGCGCTTAACGTACATGAGTTGACGGCGGTTGCGGAGCAGTATGGAAATTATATAGCGACTTCAGACCAGTTCGAGTTTTTCACGCCCGACCCGCCGCCTGTGCTTTTAAAGCTCAATGAGCTTCTGGCGGCGAACGCGGCCGAGACGATAGACAGTCTGACAGCGGACGTTTTAACGTCGGGAACGAATGTGCAGTACCCGAACGGCAGGGCGGCGCGCGCGTCTTTGACGTCTGCCGACGTTATGAGCGTGGAGGAGATAAGAAAAGCTGTGCGTACTTTAAAGGGCAACAAGGCGCAGGCGTTTAAGGACGGATATTTTGTGGCGATTGTACACCCCGATATTTCGTTTGACCTTATGAGCGACAAGGCATGGCAGGACGTTAAGACGTATTCCGACCCCAAGGATATGTATGCGGGGGAAATAGGCAGACTGTACGGAGTGCGTTTTGTTGAAACAACAGAGGCTCCCGTATTTTACGGAGAGGCTTTGGGCGGATATGACAGCCTTCAGGTTGTAAAGACCGATACGGCTTCAAAGACGATTTATATTTACGAGGATTTGACCGCTTCACAGGCGGCGGCGCTTGCAGGACGCAAGGTTCTTATAGACGGCAGGATTTACAACATCTCGTCGGCGTCGGCAGGCGAGAATGGTCAGGCGGCTATTGTCGTAAGCGAGAACGTACCGGCTTCGGTTAAGCCCGACATGACAATTTATGCGGGCGAGGGAACGGCGGACGGCAAGCCCGTATATGCGACGCTTATTATAGGGCAGAACGCTTATGGCGTTACGGATCCCGACGCGAATTTAGAGAATATTACAAAATCGCTTGGTTCGGGCGGTACGGCTGACCCGCTTAATCAGCGTTCGACAGTAGGCTGGAAGGCGCTGCATACGGCTAAAATTCTGGTGGACGAATATATGGTGCGTATTGAGACTGTGTCGACACGGTACGCGGATATTAAGAGCGTTTCGTCAGATACAACGCAAACAGGTAAATAAAAATACTTAATCGGTATTAAAAATACACTTAGCGACCCGCGACGGAAAACAGGGATTAATGAATGATTTTGCGAAGCAAAAGCGTGTTTAATCCCGTCCGTTTTCCGGAAGTGTATTTTTAATTTCTTTGGATATTTTTATTAAATAAAAATACTTAATCGGTATTAAAAAATAAAGACACGGAGGATTACAAAAGTCCTCCGTTAGCTTTTTGGGAAAGGAATGACTGATTATGACAAGTGTAAAGGAAAACGTCAAAACAGAAAAAGATTACTGGAACGAGCGTGTGCCTGTGTTTATACACAGACCCGAGAGTGAAAAGAACACGTCGCGCACGATTACGGTAAACGGACGTAATTATCAGATTGCTTACGACGTACAGGTATTAGTTCCGCGGTTTGTGGCGGCAGTTGTTGAAGAGAGCATGCGAAATGCGCGCCGCGCGCAGGACAGAGCCGACGAGGCTTTAAAGCAGGCGGAGGGGATTTAATATATGAAAATTACCGATACAGGCTATGGCGAGGCGAGCAGAAAAAGCGGCTGGAACAAGGAGTACACCGATAGGGTTATGAAAAAACACCGCGGCGCCGCTGAGTTAGACCACCCTGACGGAAGCGTTACGGAAGCTAAAATAGCAGACGATGCAGTTACGGATGAAAAGATAGGCGACAGGCTGGTTTTTTATGAAGATAAGGCGCATATATTCGGAGAGAGAATAACAGCTTCGCTGACGGATCATCTGACCTCGCTGTATAAAAAGAGCTCCGAGCGCGAAGCTCAAGACGTAGCTTTGCAAACAAAGCTTGATGCGGAGACGGCGGCGAGAGAGGGCGCGGACGCAGAATTGGCAGGAAAGCTTGCGGAAGAAAAAACGGCGCGGGAAAGCGGAGATAATGAAGCGTATGCTTTGATAGATAATGAGAGAAGCAACCGTTCCAGGGCGGACAATACGCTGCAAAATCAAATCAATTCACTGGCAGGGGCAGACGGCTTGCTGCAAACTCAAATAGCCAATCTTGTCACAGCAGTAAATGAGGTAAGCGCAGACAATACGGCTCTGCGAAATCTGACGTTTGGGGATGAGCACGAATACTATATATCTCTTCAGCAAAAGCCGCCTGTATATTTTGATGGCGATCAGCAATATCATGGAGAATATGT
Organism: uncultured Clostridia bacterium; assembly: GCA_949742185.1. Lineage (GTDB taxonomy): Bacteria > Bacillota > Clostridia > UBA1381 > UBA1381 > CATJNN01. The sequence goes on from CATJNN010000147.1 coordinate 16,199, forward strand.
AACGGTAGCGTTTGATAAAAAAATACCGATAGAACATCGCGGTGTAAGGCGCATGGTGTCGCTTAAAAACAATATTTTCACAATACCTGTAAACGACGAATGTTATTTTGTGCTTAACTATATTTCAGGAGAAAAAGAAGCGGAAATATATGTTTCAGATACGCTTGTTCCTGAGAGTATGTCACTGAACGGAATAACAATTACTTTGTATGAATACAGTGATGCTCAGGTTGATTTTATAGTTGACAGCGATTCTCCGACCGGAGAAAGATACGAGATTATAGACGGATATGACGGATTGCGCCTGCCGTCTTATACTGTGCCGGGATACACTGTACATTGCCCTACGGAATATGTTGGCTGGGAATGTACATATCAAGAAAAGATAGATGCTGCCGACCTTTCCGATGAATTTGGCATAAACACTTCACTTTTGGACGTAGTAAGCTATGCGTATGAAAAAATAGATACATTGGGCAGCGAAGCTATTATAAGACCTGATAACGCGATTTATGTATACTGCGACGGACAAAACGATGCGGCGAAGATTAACGCGGCTTTGGGAGAGAACGCCGCAGAGAGTACGGAGCAGAGGATTGTATATTTAGTGGGGGATTGCGTGCTTGACGCGTCCGACTTGATTTTGGATGAAAGCAGCGCGACTAAGGCATATGTTATACGTCCATGCGCAAACGTCATATTTGACGGAACGTATTGCACAAGCCTTACATGGGACGGGTCGGCGGAGGTCGCAAATTCTGTGGCGTACTGCGTATTCAATTTTACAAAAGGCTCGTGCGGATTCCGAAACATGCATATAAAATATGTGAATATGGACAATGCGTGGTATGCTCCTGCATTTATATATTACGGGGCCACGGAGGACAAGGGCTCGTTTATTATGCGCGACATGGTTATAGAGGATATGCAGGCGGGCAATAACAGATACCTTATTATAATAAGCGGCGCCGCGCGTTCGCTTGTGGAGAATGTGACGTTTAAGAGGCTGACTATTAAATCAAGAAATACATCCGTGCAATGTATGACATTTGGAAGCTGCGATTTTGTAAATAATAAATTTTATGGGGTGACATACAGCAACGCCAATGTGTTCGCGACAAAGTTTATAACTTTGTCAAAGTATTCCCGTTTTGAGAATAATTATTTTGAAAACGTTGATGCGTCAAGCGCGCTGAGAATAGGCATATCCTCCGGCAGTACGTTTAAAAACAATGTGTTTTATACATGCTCCGCAGCGCCGCAGGTTAACTTTGAAAACGGGTGCGTTATAGCGGAAAATAATTACCGAGACTGCACGGTTAAGGATTACATGTTTTATTTCAGCGGAAGTAATTGCAGAGGGGAAATCAAAGGTAATTTATTTGAAAGAATTACGCTCGCGGTAGACACCGGTATTTTTACCGTACCATATGGAAGCTTGGTGAATAATTCGGTGCACATATGGAAGCTTGAAGAAGGGGCGTCAATGTATTCTATTGCTGAGATTTACTGCGATATGTATTATACAAATATTATCGGAAATACAATAACGTTTAATTCAAGCATAACATTTCCTGAAAATTTTGCGCCGTTTGATATTTACACTGGGATAGACACGGGCGCTTTTATAGAAAGGAATTACACAAACGCTCCTGCGCTGATGACGACGAACGGCGAAGGGGAGTTGATAAGCAAGGATAACGTAATAGCGGGAGCTGCACAGGTTTAAGAAAGGGAGATTACAAATGTATAAATACTATTTTGACGGCAGGAAAATAAGGTTTTATCCTTTGGCTGTGGTGTACGGCGAAAAGATTTACGGAGCGCAGGATGAAGCAGCGGCGGAGAGGTTTAAGGCTCGTCTTAGGCGTATATATGAGGAACGTTCGCAGTCAAACGAAACAGAAGGCAATGAGTTTGAGGCTGAAGTGATAGAATTAGATATGCCGGCGGTTGAGCAGCTTGAAAAAATTGAAGCGCGCACGTTTGACGACGCGCGGGAGGCCATGGCGTTTGCCGAGAGCGTGCTTTCCGGGGAGGAAAAGCCGACGCAGGAGGAGATTAACGCGAGAGTTATGCTGGAGCTGGCAAAGTTAAAGGCGGGTGTTTTGAATGTATAATATTATAAGACTGTATTATGAAAAAGGGCTTTATACGGCTGATGATTTGGATGTTTTCGTGCAGGCGGGATATATAAGTGAGCAGCAGAAGCAGGGGCTTTTGGAGGGATAAGCATGGAGATACAGCAGGTTATAAAGCGTGCGGACGAGTTATTTCCGAACCCTTATACGGAGGAAGAGAAATGCCGATGGTGCGACGAGCTTGGCGCAATGCTGACGCGCGATTATAAAAAGCCGTTCGGACGCGAGATTTTTACGGCGGAAAACGGAGAATTATTTTTGCCGAAGTATATAGATTTTGCCGATATTGAACGCGTGGAGTATGCGGGACGTGTTATACCAAAACGAGATATGCGCGCGCTTGGAATAAAGATATTATACAATTTAAACGGCAAAGGTGCGGTAAAAATACCTGAGTATTATACGGGAGAGGTTACGGTTTCTTATTTGGAAAAATACGAGCCGATACGCAATATTAACGTAAAAAAAACAACTGTAGAAATAAAGCCGGTGGGCAGCATAATGACGCAGATACCGTCGTTTCGTGAGGAAGATATTTTGAAGGTTACGGTAGACGGCACGGCGTATGACGACGTATACGTTTTTGGAGTCGAATTAACCCCATGGGTGGTACCGCTCGACCAGCCGACCTCTTACGGGTACGAGTTAGAAACGCAGGAAGGCGCGTGCGGAAAGCTCAACGGCGGATATACCGCGGACATATACAGGTATTTAACCGATGAGACGGTCTGTCCTGCGCCGTACGACGCTATGTACATACATTTTTTATGTGCGAAGGCAAATTTTTATCAGCGCGACTTTGACGCGTACAATCAGGAAACGGCGATTGTTAATACGCTTATGGACGCGTATGCGAGAGAGCTTAAAAACCGTGCGCCTGTGGATAATGACGGGCAGTTTATGAACTGGTGGTGATACAATGAAATATCCAACTATATCGGCAGGAAAAAACGGAAGCGCGCAGACTTTGCAGTTCGGCGGTCTTAACAGGCGCGAGACGGGAAACGAGGGCGAGTTTTCGGATATGAACAATATCGCCGGAGGACAGAACCCATGTATTACCGTACGCAAAGGACGTGCGGAGGCTTTTTCAGTGAAGGACACAAGCGGAAAGGAAGTTAATATACAGGCAATGATTGCCCCTAAATATGAAAACGGACCGCTTACGGCGTTTACGGGAGTCGCAGGCGGCGCGTTTTATTATAACGGGGAAAAGACACCGTTTGAGGATGCAGGAAAAACACTGCCTGAAGACGAGAAGATGAAAATTAGCGGGAATGATATATGCCTTGCGGATTTTAACGGCGTTATTATAATTTGTCCGCAGATGTATTATTTTTCGTATGTTCCGGAGCCGGACACGGCTGTGAGGAAGATGGAAAAAGGATTTTACGGCGCTGCGGTAAAGGCGTATTCGTCGGGCAATCCTGAGGAGGACGCGGAGGTTATAAATTATCTTGAAAAGGCGAACGGATGGGGCGATACCTTTAAAAGCGGCGACTGTATTTTCCTTAAAGGATTTGAGGGCGATCTTGCGGTAAATAACACGGTGAGCATTGACAGTAAATTTGAAGAGGCGGACGACAGCCGCCCGCTTTCCGTGGTGGTTCAGAAAATTGAAGGGAATAAGCTGTATTTTCAAATGACGAACCGCAGGGGCAAGCTTATGGTGCTAAAAAACGGTACGAAGAATGCGAGCGGTCAGGCGGCGACGCTTGACGTTTACATTCCTATCCCCGACATGAACTGGGTGTGCGTACACAATAACCGGCTTTGGGGGACAAACCCGAACGGCGAGCAGATTTACGCGTCGAAATTAGGGGACGCGTTTAACTTTAACACGTTTGCGGGGCTGGGTACCGACAGTTGGTATTCGGAGATAGGAACGAAGGGCGGTTTTGTCGGAATTGTGAGTTTTCGTGACAGCGTTGTGGCGTTCAAGAGGGACTTTATTCATCATGTGTATGGTGATAAACCGTCCAGTTTCAGCATACCGACGCAGATAGAGGATTGCGGGTGTATTGATATTAAGAGCGCGGCAGTGGCAGGTGGAAATTTATATTTTCTTGGGTACCGCGGCTTTTATGCATATACGGGAGGTAATGCCACTTTAATTTCCGATAAGCTTAATATGACGTATACGGGCGCGGCAGCTATGACCGACGGCAGAAATTATTATGTTCACGCGCAGCGTTCAGATGGGAAAACGGAATTTTTAAAGTTCGACGCCGAGCTTGGCGCATGGTACAAGGAGGACGACATAAACCTTGCCGGATATGTTAGGTGGAATAATAATTTGTACGCCGCGGAAGGCGGGCATGTGTGGCGTTTGGATGGTGATAATTCGGGCGTTAAATGGTTCTTTGACACGACGGTGATTACGGAAGACACAATGCAGACGAAGGGCGTTTTTGATTTGTTTTTGCGCGTGGACAACAAGGGCGGAAAAGACATAAGCGTATACATTCTGCGCGACAACGGCGAGACGCGGCTGTGCGGGACGATAAAAGACGACGCGTTCAGGACGCACCGCGTGCCTGTGCGGTTTCAGATGGGCGATAGCTGCAAAATCCGCGTTGAGGGAACGGGCGATTGCGTGATACACGGAATTGAAAGAACCGTCTATGCAGGAGGAAAAAGGTACAGATGAAAAGGCTTGCATATATAGACAAACTATGATATGATTATTTTGGTAGATAAAGGAGCTTGATGGGCGGTTAGTCACTTCCGTTAAGGGGGTGATGCGTATGGAAATGAAGTACATACTTATATTTCTTATACTTGTCGTTCTTCTTGAAATAGTCAAGATAATAAAAAAACGATAACCGCCCCACCTGTCCAAATGGCTGCGGTTATCTAAATCAAAACATTTCGGACTGACCGCCTTTAAAGCGGTTATCCTTTATCTACTGCCATTATATATGACGAATGGGAATTTGTCAAGTAGAAAAGCACGTTTTTGGACGTGTTTTTTTCTTGCAAATGAAAAAGAAAGGGAAAGGTGATTTTATGACAGCATTAGCAGTGGGGTATCCTATGAAGGCGTATAAGTGCCCTAACGACGAGAAACAAATTCAGGAGTTATTTTTAAAGGTAAATAATATGCAGGACTGGTGTGTAAGTCTTGTGGAGCAGGTTAGATTTGTGCTTAACAATCTTGACGCGAGTAATGTATCCGAGGCGGCGAGCGTTAAGGCGGAGAATATCGACACGAGGTTTGCGAAGATTAAGTCGGCGCAGATACAAAGTCTAAAAGCGGACAAGATTAAAACGGGGACGCTTCATGTTACGGAGGAGATGACTATACAAAATAACGACGGGAGCATTAAGTTTTTGCCGAATAGCATAGTTATGTCTACGCCTAAGCTGGACGAGAACGGCAATGTTTGCAAGGACGAGGAAGGGAATATTATTCTTGTTCCGCGTTTGCAGATGGGAAAAGAAGAGGATACAAACAAGTTTATATTTATAATAAGCGACAAGGACGGAAACGATACGCTAACGCTTAACGACAACGGCGAGGGCATTTTCAAGGGGATAATAAGCACATATAAGGACGCGCTTGTCGGGCATAATCTTACTCTTGGAGGACAGCAGGAGAGCGAGAGCAGTATTAGCTTTTCGGGCATGATGAACAGCAGTAAAATAACAAACAGCGAGACGGATAAGGTATTCACTATTTCCCCGTCGTACAGCAAGGACGATTTGATTTTTACCGAGATGGGGACATATTTGGGAAGAAATAGGATTTTGACACAATTGGACTACGATGAACTTGAAAAACGAATAAAGGATTTAGAAAAGAAACTGCCGTAATATAAAACTTATTACTTGACAAATATTTGATAATATGTTATAGTGCAACTAAGGAGAAACAGTAGTAGTGCACGGTTGCTCCCACAATTTATATTTTTGGCAGGAGAGCCGTCCACCTGTGGGCGGCTATTTCCGTTTAAGGACGATTATGGTTAAAAGGATTATGTAGAAAATAATCACTAAATATTCCATAACACCACCTCCCGTCATAAGGGAGTTGGGAAACAACCGCTTACTGCTTCTCTTAGTTACACATACATTGTAACATATATTAGATTTTTGTCAAGTAAGGAGTTTTTATCATGAAAAGGTTTAAATCATTAATCTGCGGCATACTTATCGGCTCACTTGCCACCATATCAATAACGGCATTAGCCGAACTTATCGCAAATCCAAATCCGTACCCCGTTAAGGTCAACGGCGAAACCGTGCAAATCGAGGGCTATAACATCAACGATAGCACATACTTCAAAATCCGCGATGTAGCGGTGGCAGTTGGCGGCTTTGACGTAGACTTTGTAGATGGTGCAGTTGCCATTAAAACGACTGAAATAACGCCGACAGAAACACCTACGCCGGTTCCATTATCACAGATACCGCCTGAGGCAACGGAGATAAATCCTAAGTTGCCTAAGATTATTTCAATAGCTTCTACACACGATGGACTTACGAGTGATGGTATTCCGTATGAAATTACTGACGGAGTTAAGCATGTATCTACTGGAGATATTGAAATAGTATATGGATTAAGAGAAAAAGGGTACGCGTTTGGAACAAAAACTCTGTATGACAAAGATAATAATATAGTATTTGATAATATGACAGTATTATCCGACGAACATTACGATATCGAATACACTTATTATGAAACAGTCTTGCGTCCATGGCTACAGGAGCATTGTAAATAAGGATATATGACAAAGGCACTCTTATTAAGTGCCTTTTGTGTTGTCGTTTTTTGACCGCTTAGACAATGTATATTCAATAAAATTCAGGACTTCGATTATTTCGTCGGGAGTAAGTTGTGGGATAGCTTCATATATCATAGTTTTAAGGCTCATATATTTAAGGGGGGCCGAACTGATAAGTTTATCCGCATCATGTTGAATAAAAATATCTGATGACTCTGCGCCTTTCTGATTAAGTATTGTTTTAAAGGCATCTTTTAAAGAAAGCGTATCGGGGAGGGGGTCTGCAAATAAATCACTCACATTAACATTAAAGTAGGAAGATATTTTTTCAAGCACGTCCATACGTGGTATTTGTTCACCAGAGCAATATCTCGAAATCGACGCAGTAGTAAGGTCTAAATCCCGTGCGAGTCTGCCTTGCGTTATATTATTTTGTTTTAACAAACGCTTTAGGTTATCTGAGAATACTGACATCTTAAACACCTCCATTAAGATTAAAATGATTTATTGTTAAAATAGATTATAACAAAAAACTATGGAGATTGCAAGAAAAATTAGAAATCGATAAAAAATTGATAAAAAAGTATTGACATAATAACTTAAAAGTAGTAAAATGATTTCAGAAACGGAGGTGATGGCATGAAATATACAACAAAGAATTTGCAAAAGTATCGTATGGAGCAAGGACTATCCCCGAGTGAGTTGTCATATAAGGCAAAAGTAACGGTGGGTCAAATATCATTGCTTGAAAAACAGCAAATAAAAAAACCGCAAGCATCAACCATACGAAAACTTGCAGAAGCATTAGGCAGACCGATAACGGATTTTATTGAAACGGAGGATGAATAAGCTTGGAAAACTTACAGATTATCAAATCAGCGCAATTCGGAGATATACAGTGTGATGTGTATTCTGATAACAAGGACATGTTTATGACGAGTGAGCAGCTTGGTAATTGCTTACAATATTCAAGTCCGAGAGAAAGCATAAACAAAATTGTTTCAAGAAATGACTATCTTAAGAAAAATGAGTTTTCTTCCGAAGTCATTTTGACTTCGGAGGCAGGACCAAGAAAAACAAGAGTTTTTACAGAAGACGGCATATATGAAGTTACAATGCTTGCCAAGACTGAAAAGGCAAAAGAGTTTAGAGCATGGGTAAGAAAGTTATTAAAATCTTTGCGTAAAGGCGAAACAAAGATTGTAGGCATGACGGAATATCAGCGGCTCATGACTGAAACACGGGCAGAAAATGCAAAAATCCGCAAGGCTCAGATACTTACAAAGCTTGCTGACCAGTATAACGGTACATATAGGCAGATATTGCAGTCATACGCTACTAAGGAATTAACAGGTGAACATATTCTACCTTTGCCTGAGCTGCCGGAAAAGACATACTCGGCTACGGATATTGCCAATATGCTTGGAACTACAAAGCAGAGAATAGGTTTGCTGTCAGAAGCACATCAAATGAAATCTGACAAATATGGCAAATGGTTTCAGGATACGACGAAAAAGCACCATAAAGAGGTTCAGTCATTCCGTTATTATGAAAATGCAATAGATGTTTTCAGATGTTTGCTTAAACAGTCAGCATAATGGAGCGGATAATATGAAAAATCAAGGAAAAAAATAGTTTGTAAAAAATTCCTTAAATATCTCTTGACAATGATATGTTGATATGGTATCATAATAACGGAGGTGAGAAAAAACGAAACAATTTGTAGTTAGATTATCTGATGATGACCATGAAAAATTAAAGCGGTTTTGTTTTGAACATAATATAAGTATTCAAAAGATTGTTAATAGTATGATTCAAAATTTTTTAGACGCAACTAATCTTGCTGAAAAATATAAATTACTTGATAAAACGTATGTTGCAGGGTATATTGAAGAGGCGAAAGCAGCTATTGATAATGCGTATAATTATATTATGAATGTGGAAACAACATCAGATAAAGAAAAAAAATAGAGCTTTTCGTATGCTAATCTTTGGTCGGATTAACGAAAAGCTCTGCACACAGAAAGTATTTCTGATAAATCTATTATATCAGAAATCTTCTGTCGTGTCAAATTACGAGAGGAGATTTTTTAATGACAAATGAATTACAGATTTTTAACAACGAATTATTCGGACGAATACGGTTGGTAGAGGAGAACGGAAAAGTATGGGCGTGTGGCAGTGATGTTGCAAAGATTTTGGGATATAGCAACACTCGTGATGCATTATCAAAGCACTGCAAGAAAGAGGGGGTCGCATTTTGCGACATCCTTACAGATGGAGGCAAACAGAAAGCAAAATTCATCGATGAGGGGAATGTTTACCGACTTATCACTCACAGCAAGCTACCCGTAGCAGAGAAATTTGAACGATGGGTATTTGATGAAGTTCTTCCCTCAATCCGAAAAACAGGAATGTACGCAACAGATGAACTGCTGAACAATCCCGACCTTGCAATACAGGCGTTTACAGCTTTGAAAGCGGAGCGAGAGAAAAATCAGCAGCTAAACACTACCATCAAAGTACAGGAACAGCTTATAGGAGAATTACAGCCTAAAGCAAACTATGTTGATATTATCCTCAATAATAAAGGTCTTGTCACGATAACGCAGATTGCAAAAGATTATGGTATGAGCGGCAGAGAAATGAACAGGCTTTTACATAATTATAGGGTTCAGTATAAGCAGAGCGGTCAGTGGCTTTTATACAGCAAATATCATGATAAGGGGTATACACATTCTTACACGATAGATATAACGCTTAAAGACGGCACGCCCGATACTCGCATGGAGACAAAGTGGACGCAAAAGGGACGATTGTTTATATATGAATTGCTGAAAGCTGATGGAATACTCCCTGTTATTGAACAGGAAGATGTTAAAATTGCGTAAGGAGGGTATTGTGATGACTAAAACAGAAGTTTGCGACAATATCGGACTGTTGTCCGAAAAATTAGAGGGTATCGGATATTTAATGCAGGAAATACGCATAAAATACTTTGGAAAGTATGACAGCAAAAGCGAGCAGGACGCACAGAGGATAGTGTATGAGTATAATAAATATGCTTCATTATGCCGAATATTAGATGATTGTATATATGAGGTCACTGAACAGATAAAAGAAATGGACAATGCATTGAGCAGCCAAGAAAAGGCGGTGGCAGCATGAATGAGCCTATCAAGGTTGACACGCCTACGGTATCAGGCAGGGAAACATTCAGGTTATTGTATTTGAAAATAGCATAAATTTAAAGGCACGTCATATGGGCGTGTCTTTATTGATATTTCGCCAATGCTCCAGCAGTGCCATAAACAAGCGCGCCACATATAAAGCCGATTATAAAATTCTTTTTCATAAGAATACCTCCTTTTATTGATGGTATTATATACTGAAAAGGGAAACTTTGTCAAATGGTTTGACAAACTATCAAATTACTGCAAAAAATATGCGAGTATAAAAGATAGATACAAGGTACATTAAAATAAATACAAAATCTCTAAATAAAAATAAAAAGGATTTTACCATTATTATGTAGAATAATATAACTATAGAGATTATTTTGGAGGTTTTGTTATGCCAGTTAAAAAAGTAAAGATTGAGTATTATAAGATTGTTGCCAGAGAAAATAATGATTTGCCTAATAGTCCTGATAGAGAGTTTGATTTTTGTTATTGGATTAAACATATTAATGATAATTATACTACACAAAAAAGTAGAGTTGTTCCATATTATGGAGAAAAAGCAGTATTAGAGAAACTTCAATATTGTTCTGAGAGCAAATATTGGGTGTTCAAATTCGCTCGGCTAAGAGAAGATAATATTCCTAAAAAAGCATGGGAGGATAAAGAAGCTGAAGACATTGAATTAGAAGATGGAGAGTATATCGGAGAAGAAGTTCTTGCAATATATGATGAGGGCATTCATATATTAGCAATACAAAGAAATTTTCATAGTTTGGGCATATCTGGAATAGAACAGTATATTAATACATTATGGCATAATAAAAATCAAACTAATATCTATCTAAGACCAATCAACCCAGGAAATAATATTACAGACAGTTTGTTAAAAAAAGGTATAGTCAGAAAACTGCGAGTAAAATTTGCAGATGTACAGAATAGTAATATAGATGATTTCGAAAGTTCTGCAATAAAAGATATTGTAAACGGAGCAAAAAAATACAACTCAATTGGAATGGATATTATGTTGACAGTGGGACGTTCAAAAGATAAGAATTTAAACAATGAAGAAGCAGGGCAGACTATACAAGATATTTATAATAACCAAGAGTATATTTCCAAAGCAGAAGTTGGCATAAAAGAGAGAGATGATGAACCAATGGAGTATATGGATCTACTTGCTGATAAATTAACAGATATTATTTTAATTGATGTTAAAAAGAGACAATCTATTGCCAGTGAATATTTGCAGAATTTAATGTGGGGACAATATCAGAAATCCAAGGGAAAAATACTAAACCTAATAGGGATTTGGAATGAATAGGCGAGGTGATTTTTAAATGAAAAAAAAGAAATTAATTACAGGAAGAAAAATTGAAAAATCTTATCCACAACTTTTTGCTGTAGTATTTGCTACACTATCAATTATATTAATTATTAAACTTAATAGAGATATAATTAACGATGATATTTTAGACAAAGTTATTGATGCAATAATTAATTTTACATCTATTTTGATAGGATTTGTAGGAGTTCTTATTGGAATCTTGTTTAGCATTAGAGATGAAAAAGTGGTAGAAAGATTATTTAAGAGCTCAGCTAAAGAAGACCTAAAAAAGTATTTTATTAGCGCATTTTTTAGTGGTATATTATTAATAATAATTAGTATTGTAATGTATTTAAGAGCCGGTATATATTTCAAAATGATAAATATAGGTTTAAATGTAACAATAAGCACGATTTTTGTAGGATGCATATTTACTTTTTGGGTGGCATGTATAGGTTATACATTAGGATGTAGCTACAGAATTATAGACATTATGCTTACAATATTATTTAACAATGAATTTAATGATGTAAAACAGTCGGATAGTATAGAATCTAATATTAAAAATGAATTACATGATATTTATAAACAGTAAAGAGCACCCATAGGGTGCTTTTTTAATACAAATTTTTAAGGGGATGATAGTATGGATGAAACTGAATACAAGGTTGTGCCGGAGTATAGGGGAAATATTGCGCCTGGGATTATAGCAAGGGCGCGGGCGGCGTTTGACAAGTACAAGGCTGACAAGGCGGTTTTGGTGCGGCGGGTGTGCGACAATGCGCGGTGGTATAAGGCGAACTATTGGCGGACGGTGAACCCGAATACGAACGAGCCGCAGCCTGCGACGGCGTACATCTTCAATGCAATTGAGCATAAATACGCCGACGCTGTGGACAACTATCCTGTGCCCAATCTTTTAGAACGGGAGGAGAGCGACGCGGATACGGCTAAAACGCTGTCTAAGGTTATACCTGTGCAGCTTGATATGTGTGGATTTAAAAGTGTATACAAGGACAACTGGCGCAGAAAACTAAAATACGGCACGGCGATTTACGGTGTGTTTTATAATCCTGCGCGCAGAGACATAGATATTCAGGCAGTTGACCTTTTGAATATTTACTGCGATATGAATGTTCGAGACGTGCAGTCGTCCGGGTTTTTGTTTATAACGAGCATACTCGACAACGACATTCTTCGGGAGGACTACCCCGAATATGCCGCGCTGTTTCATGGAAATGCGACAGTTAGTACCTACGACAGCGACACGCGGGAGATTGAGGACAGAACGGAGGTTGTGGACTGCTACTATAAAAAACGCATTGGCGGGAAAATGGCGGTGCATATGATGAAGCTTGTCGATGGGCATGTTATAGAGGCTACTGAGGACATTGAGGGTTACGAAAACGGGCTTTACGAGCACGGGCTTTATCCTGTGGTGTTCGACGTTATGTATCCTGAGGAGACAAGCCCGTTTGGATTTGGCGTGGTTGACGTGGTGAAAAATCCGCAGACGTATATTGACAAGCTGGACGCTATCATCAGCAAAAATGCGCTTATTGCGGGCAAGGTGCGGTTTATGGTTAAGGACAATGGCGGGCTCAATGAAAATGAGCTTAAAGATTTGTCGCAGGATATTATTCATGTGGCGGGCGGAGTGAACGAGGATAATATACGCCAGCTTCAGGCGTCTACTTTGGACGCGTTTATCGTAAACCACAGGCAGAACAAAATAAACGAGCTTAAAGAGGTTATCGGCAACCGTGATTTTCAGCAGGGCGGTACGGCGGGCGGCGTTACGGCGGCGAGCGCGATTTCAGTTTTGCAGCAGGCAGGAGAGAAGCTTTCTCGTTCTATGATTGACGACAGCTATGACGCGTATAAGAAAATTATTGTTATGGTGATTGAGCTTATACGCGAGTTTTACACTGAGGAACGCATATTCCGTATTACAAACGAGAAAGGGCAGCCGGAGTATCAGTCGTTTTCGGCGGGGCAGATACGCC
>CATJNN010000148.1 GCA_949742185.1 uncultured Clostridia bacterium
AAAATAAGCGATAATTTACTTTTTGGGCGCAAAATATTGGTACACATTACACTTAAGCATACCGTTATACACTTTGCGGCGCTTGCTTGCCCGCCTGCCGAAAAGCTGCTCAAAGCGTTCGTTAGACGTTAAAATATAATATGACCAGTCTGGCATGCGCATAAATACTTGTCCCATTTGTTTATACAGCTTTTCGCACTCGCGCGTCTCACCCATGCGTTCTCCATATGGCGGGGTGCATATAATTGTTCCATTCCGCCTACCGCATAAAAAATTGCGGGCGTCTGCGCGCTTCGGTTTTATGTATTCTCCCACCCCCGCCTCCTGCGCATTATGGGCGGTCAGGCTCACGCAGTCGGCGTCTATATCTGAAACATGCATCTCAAGCGGCAAGCCGCGGCGCATATCCCGCGCTTCTGCGCGGCAAACGTTCCATAAAGCTTGGGGTATCTGCGAAAATTGTTCCGCGGCAAAGCTTCTGTTCAGTCCGGGAGCGATATTTTGCTTAAACATCGCCGCCTCTATCGGAATTGTTCCCGAGCCGCAGAACGGGTCTGCAAACGGAAACTCATATTTCCAATGGCTCATCATAACCATTGCCGCGGCTATGGTTTCACGGAGCGGCGCTCCGTTTGATTTTTGACGGTAGCCGCGTTTATGCAACGGCGCTCCCGAGGTGTCTAACATTAACGTCACCGTGTCGGAACGCAGAGAGAACTGCACCTGATAAAGCGCGCCGTCCTCCGGAAGCTTTTCAATACCATATTTTGAGGAAAGCGACACCGCAATGGCTTTTTTTATAATAGACTGACAGTCCGGCACGCTTGCAAGCTGCGATTTTATTGAATGACCTTTCACAGGAAATTTATCGTTCCTGTCAATCCATGCGCTCCAGTCCGCCGCTTTTGTGTTTTCAAAAAGCTCGTCGAAGGTTCTGGCTGTAAACTGCGCTATTTTTATCAGAACACGTTCTCCTGTTCGCAAAAACAAATTTGCTCGGCAGACCGCCTCCAAATCTCCCATGAAGGTTATTCTGCCGTCTTCAACTGTAAGCTCCTCATATCCCATCCGCCTCAGTTCCCGTGCCGCAAAAGCCTCAAGCCCGAGAAGCGTTGGAATAATAATTTCAAACTGCTCCATTTCCTCTTCTCTTTCTGTTTCGTTTTCTCACATTTCTTGAATATCTGCGCGACCTGCGCCCTTTCTCGTCTGCAAACCGAGAAATTCCGCTGTCCTTTGCCCACATTTTTCGGACTTCTTTTTTCTGCGCAGACCATATCGCCTGCGGAGTAGCGTCTTTGGCAAATAAAAAATCAATTCGCCGCGACAGCATGTCCGCGCGAACCGGCGTAACTTCAATTCTGTCTCCGATTTTATAAATCTGATTTGTTCTCTGTCCAATAAGAATCCGCTGATTTTCGTCATACTCATAATAATCGTCTTTAATGCTCTCCAGACGGATAAGCCCGTTAACCGAATTGTCAAGCTCGGCAAAGATGCCGAAGCTGGTTACGCCTGATATTGTTGCCCTAAAAGTTCCGCCGATAAACTGCGACATATAGACAACTTTCATCAAATCATCCACATCGCGTTCCGCTGTTTCGGCGTCAATTTCCCTCTCGCTTGCCTGTTCAGACGCGGCTGATACAAATTTGCGGAACGACTGTGCGCGGTCTTCATCAATTTTTCCGTCTATATATTCCTTTAAAATGCGGTGTATCGTCAAATCAGGGTAACGGCGTATCGGAGATGTAAAGTGCGTATAATATTTTGCGGCAAGTCCGAAATGACCGAGATTTTGAGGCGTATAGCGCGCTTTCATGAGAGAACGCAGCATATATGTCGCAATCATTCGCTCTTCCGGCATCCCTTCAATTTGTTTAAGCAGATTTTGAAGAGCCTTGGGACGAACAGGATTATCCTCGTCAATCTTCCCCTTAAGATGATAACCAAAATTAGCGACAAACTGATTAAACTCAGCTATTTTTGCCGTATCCGGCGGTTCATGAACCCTGAATACAAACGGAATTTCAGCCCACACCGCATATTCCGCTACAGTTTCGTTTGCCTCCAGCATAAACGCTTCAATAAGCTTATTTGACACTCCAAGTTCAGTCCGCAAAATATCAACCGGCTCGCCCTGTTCATTTACAACGATTTGAGATTCTGGAAAATCAAAATCAATACTTCCGCGTTTTGCGCGCTTTTTCTGAAGCAATTCTGCAAGAGACGCCATCTCTTTTATGGTTGGAAGTATCGCACTGTATTTTTCTGCCAGAACCTCGTCGGTCTGCTCTATAAGCTTTGTCACGTCGTTATATGTCATGCGCTCAACCGAGCGGATAACCGATTTGACTATGTCGTGCGAAACCGTATTTCCCTTGCAGTCAATTTCCATAAATACCGAAAGCGTGAGCCTATCCACATGCGGATTAAGACTGCAAATACCGTTAGATAAAAGCTTCGGCAGCATAGGCACAACGCGGTCTGCAAGATACACGCTTGTTCCCCGTTCAAAAGCCTCCTTGTCAAGCGGCGAACCCTCGCGGACATAATGCGTAACGTCGGCTATATGGACTCCGAGCCTGTAATTGCCGTTATCAAGCATATCAAGAGATACCGCGTCGTCAAAATCGCGCGCGTCGTCTCCGTCAATCGTGAAAATAATTTTATCACGCAAATCAAGACGTCCGCAAATATCTTTTTCACTCACTTCCTGCGGTATGGCTTCCGCTTCATGCACAGCCTCCTCAGGAAATTCCTGACGAATTGAATGCTCATATAAAACAGCTTCAACGCTTGCGCTGATGGAATCCGCGTCGCCAAGCGTTTTTATCACTCTGCCGTATATATGGTTGTTTTTATAACGGGTTATACTCACCACCACGCGCTGCCCTTCGCAAGCGTCCATAATATCTTCGTCTTCAATACGGATTTTCGTATAAATGCGTTCATTATCGCATTTCACTGTGTATAATCCGTCTTTTCTCTTTTCCTGCAAAATTCCAGTAACTCTCTCGTTGCCGCGCTCTAAAATTTTAGTCACATGCCCCTCGCGCCGCCCCGTACGCTCGTCAACGCCGTCGATATGGGCAATAACCCTGTCGCCGTCAATCGCGCCGGCAAGTGATTTCCCATCTATATATACGTCGTCCTCATTTTCATTATCGCAGATTAAAAACGCAAAAAAGCCCCTGTTATTGCATCTTAATTTGCCCGCAGCAAGCTTGTCCGCTTTGTTCATCGCCATATATCTTCCCTTTTTAGTTCGTATAATCTGTCCCTTATTTTCAAGCTCGCCGAGAACAGCCTCGAACTCCGCCGAGTCCTCGGCGGGCACGCACAGCACTGCCGCAAGCTCCGGCTGAGTAAGCGGCACATATTCTTTAAGCTTCATATACGAAACAATTTTATCTTTCCTATCCATTAATAACTCCTTGAAATTTATATTAGTATAAGACGTTTCATTTTTCTTCAATGTATTGTCTATTCAAGATATATTGTATCTCATTTCCCTTTATATAGCAAGGAAATTTCTGTTTAAATGCTTGAATATAAGTTTTCCGCAAAATAAAATTCGTTGTTCATATATCTTTTTGAGAAATAACAGCTAAGAGTGAAATAAAAAAATCATTTAAAAAGGCAAACGAGATTAAAAAAACTCTCGTGGCATTTAGCCTTTTGTTGTTTTTGCTGTTTGCTCCGCGAACGTATATAAACGCGCTTTTGCATAGCAAAATCATAAGCGTTGCCAGATACAGAGGTAAAATTCAACTTCCCGAAAAATTTTTACTGCTCTTTATTTTTCGTTCATGATGGCTAAACGCTTTTTTAAT
>CATJNN010000149.1 GCA_949742185.1 uncultured Clostridia bacterium
AACTGGAAACAAGATATACATATACAGGATATGCGACGTAAACGGAGACGGAGAGATAACCGAGGCCGACGCTCAGGCTATTTCGGAGAGAGCGGATATGCCTCTGCCTGTACGGTATTAGTGGAAATGGATAATTATGAAGAAAGAAGAGCAGGAATTCTTGCTCTTCTTTGCAAATATAAAGGCGAATTCTGTTTAAATAAACTACGTTGTGAATAGACAATAAAAAATAATTCGGAGTTTCCAAACTCCGAATTATTTTCTTTATTTTATTCGCTTGCCAAAATTGTGGCGTTGTTATCCTTAACTGTTAATATGCCGTTGCTGCATTCAATCGACTGTTGGTTATTATTTTCGTCAAGAATACGGATAGTACCGTTCTCAATTACAGCGGTATAATCTGTATGACCATATAAAATCCCTGTATCGCCCTCCGAGGTTCTTGCAATAATACGCTGAACATTTCCGTCAAATCGTACTCCGTCGGGCGTTACTATTTTTAAATGAAAGACGCGCATAATCACGCCTCCTTTTGTGCTTTTTCCAGCACCTCGTCAATCGTTCCGGCAAACAGGAACGCTGATTCGGGGACGTTATCATGCTTACCCTCGACGATTTCACGGAAGCCCCGCACCGTTTCGCTTATCGGCACATATTTGCCCTGCATACCGGTGAACTGCTCGGCAACCGCAAACGGCTGAGACAGAAAACGCTGTATCTTACGGGCGCGGCTTACAGTAACCTTATCATCTTCAGAAAGTTCATCCATACCCATAATAGCGATAATATTTTGTAAGTCCTTATATTTTTGCAAAATCTCCTGCACCGCGCGCGCCGTTTCATAATGCTCGCGTCCTACAATTTCGGGAGTAAGTATTCGAGATGTAGATTCCAGCGGGTCAACGGCTGGATATATGCCAAGCGACGCAATCTGACGCGAAAGCACCGTTGTCGCGTCAAGATGCGCAAAGGTGGTGGCGGGAGCAGGGTCTGTGAGGTCGTCTGCAGGGACGTATACAGCCTGAACCGACGTTATAGAACCTTTTTTTGTTGAGGTTATTCGCTCCTGAAGCGCGCCCATCTCAGTTGCAAGCGTGGGCTGATAACCAACGGCTGACGGCATACGACCTAAGAGCGCCGATACTTCCGAGCCTGCCTGTGTAAAACGGAAGATGTTATCAATAAACAATAGAACATCCTGTCCCTGCTGGTCGCGGAAATATTCTGCCATGGTAAGACCCGACAAAGCCACGCGCATGCGCGCTCCGGGCGGCTCGTTCATCTGACCGTACACAAGAGCCGTCTTATTTAAAACGCCCGATTCTTTCATTTCATTATAAAGGTCGTTGCCTTCGCGCGTGCGCTCGCCGACTCCGGCAAACACGGATATTCCGCCGTGCTGTTTGGCAATATTATTGATAAGCTCCATTATAAGCACGGTTTTTCCCACGCCCGCGCCGCCGAAAAGTCCGATTTTACCGCCTCTGGCATAAGGCGCGATAAGGTCTACAACCTTAATGCCCGTTTCCATCATTTCCGTTGTGCTCGCCTGCTCGTCGTAAGACGGCGGAGCGCGGTGTATCGGATGATGCTCCGCGTCTTCAACGGCGGGGAGATTGTCAATAGGGTCGCCAAGCAGATTAAACATGCGGCCGACAGTTTTATCGCCGACAGGCACGCTTATAGGCGCGCCTGTGTCAAGCGCGTCCATGCCGCGCGCAAGCCCGTCGGTCGAGTGCATACTGATGCAGCGCACAACGTCGTCGCCTATATGCTGAGCGACCTCGAGAGTAATTGTGGTGTCGCCGTTTTTTATATGAATAGCATTTAAAAGCGACGGCAAATGTCCCTTTGGAAATTTAATGTCCAGAACAGGACCCATAATCTGCGTTACTTTGCCGATATTCTGTTCACTCATATGCATTTTCCTTTCTGTTATTGCTGCGCGTCCGCCGCAGACATAATCTCCGTAAGCTCCTGCGTGATTGACGCCTGACGGGCGCGGTTATATTTCAGATTAAGCGAGTCTATTATTTCAGAAGCGTTGCCGCTTGCCGCCTCCATAGCAATTCGTCTTGCCGCAAGCTCGGAGGTTATGGACTGCGCAAGCGCTCCCGATAAAAGAGCCGCTATATACTGCGGAACTATCCGCGCGAGCACTGTCTCCGGCGACGGTTCATACAGCATAAGCATTTTTGCGCCCTGAGTTTCTTCCTGTCCCTCGGCTCGAAGCGGAAGCACGGGAAGAAGCACAGGCACATGCGAAAGAACGGAGCGAAATTCAGTATATATAATATACACTGACGAGAACGCTCCCTCTGAAAATTCAGCCGCGACTTTTTTCGCGATTTCCATGCAGTCACTGTTTGTCACGCCCGCCGCTTTTATATAATCCTCGCTCATGGTATTCATGCTGTGGTAACGAAAATATTCCACGGCTTTTTTGCCGATTGGCAATATAACGTCTCCGTCCGAATAAGTTTCAAAAAGCTTTTTATAGACATTATTGTTATATCCTCCGGCAAGACCGCGGTCGCCGGCAATAACGATATAGCAGGTTTTTCCGCCTGCGGAGCTTTGAGTATACTTTGATTTGACTGCGGACGACAGCGCGCCCCGCATTGCCTCCTGCATAGCCGTAAAATACGGACGCACCGCGTCCGCGCGTTCCCGCGCACCGCGAAGACGCGACGAAGCGACAAGTTCTAAAGCTTTTGTTATTTGCATTGTACTCTCAACGCTTCGTATTCTTGCTTTAATGTCGCGCATGGATTCTCCGGCCATATCTTAAGTCCTCGCTTTCAGAAATTCTTTTTTATATTCC
>CATJNN010000150.1 GCA_949742185.1 uncultured Clostridia bacterium
AAAAGTGCACAAAACATATATTAATTTATTGTGGTTAATTGTTCTTTAATCACAAAAATAATTGTGGTATAATATATACATTAAAAATTATATTATGTAATATATAACTTATATGGAATATAGTCCCGTAAAACCTGACAAATTTTAAAATGTGTTTGTTTTAAAATATATCGGCGCGGGTATATATAAAGTAAACAGGAAAGGAGAGAAAGTATGGGAAAAACAGAAAATAGCTGGGCAGGGATAAGCGAGTTTCAATTATACTTATTTAATGAAGGCACAAATTTTGAAGCGTATAAAATATTCGGAGCTCATCCGGTTAAAATAACGGAGGGCGGAAGCAAACAGAGCGGCTGGAGATTTGCGGTTTGGGCTCCAAATGCGAAATCGGTAAGTCTTGTGGGCGATTTTAACGGCTGGCAGCCGAGAGACCGTTATCTTTACAGAATTGGCACGACGGGCGTGTGGTATGGATTTTATACCGACATAGAAGAAGGGATGCTATATAAATATGCGGTTGAGGGGCAGGACGGAAAAATTGTTATGAAAACCGACCCTTATGCCAGATACTGCGAGGTTCGTCCCGACACGGCTTCCGTTGTCCGCACAGACGGAGGCTATAAATGGAAAGACAAAGCGTGGCTTACAGGCCGTGCAAAAAACGTTCCGTACGATAAGCCGATGCTTGTATATGAGCTGCACGCGGGTTCATGGAAAACGCACGAGGACGGCAGCTTTTATAGTTACCGAGAGCTTGCAGACGAGCTGATTCCGTATGCAAAAGATATGGGTTACACGCATATTGAGCTTATGCCTGTGACAGAATATCCGTATGACGGTTCGTGGGGATATCAGGTTACAGGATACTTTGCGGCAAACAGTCGGTACGGAACCTGCGAGGACTTGAAATATTTTATTGATAAAGCGCATAATATGAATGTTGGAGTTATAATGGACTGGGTTCCCGCGCATTTTCCGCGCGACGCGCATGGGCTTGCCAAGTTTGACGGCGGCTGCGCATACGAATACGCCGACCCTCGTCTTGGGGAGCATTCCGACTGGGGAACGCTGGTGTTTGACTATTCAAAAGGCGAAGTTATTTCGTTTCTCACGTCGTCGGCGCATTACTGGGCGAGTGAATATCATATAGACGGATTGCGCGTTGACGCGGTGTCTTCAATGTTATACCGCGATTACAGCAGAAACGATGGGGAATGGGTTGCCAATATTCACGGCGGAAATGAGAACCTTGAAGCGGTTGAGTTTTTGCAGAATCTGAATAAAATTATGTTTTCAAACTTCCCGAATATTTTAATGATTGCGGAGGAGTCCACGGCATGGCCGAAGGTTACGGGTTCTGTGGACGACGGAGGACTTGGATTTAACTACAAGTGGAATATGGGCTGGATGAACGATACTCTCCGATACATGGCAATGGATCCGTATTTCCGTAAGGATAATCATAATCTGCTTACATTTTTAATGTTTTATGCTTATTCCGAAAATTATATTCTGCCTCTGTCGCATGACGAGGTGGTTCACGGAAAGGCCTCGCTTATTAATAAAATGTTCGGTGAATATGACGATAAGTTTGCGCAATACCGCACCCTTTTAGGATATTATTTATCACTGCCGGGTAAAAAGATGCTGTTTATGGGAGGCGAGTTCGGTCAGTTCTCGGAGTGGAAATTTGACGGTCAGCTTGATTGGAATTTGCTTGAATATGAAGCTCATAGAAAGCTTAAGAATTATGTTAAGGAAATCAACCATTTTTATATTGAAAATAAAGCTTTCTGGCAAATTGACGGAAGCTGGGACGGTTTCTCGTGGATTAACGACGGCGATTATGAGAATTCAGTTATTGCATTTATGAGAAACGGCAAAACACGGGGAGACCATGTTATCGTGGCTGCGAATTTCACGCCTGTGACAAGAAAAAAATATCCGATAGGCGTGCCGTCTGCCGGAGAATACGAGGTTGTGCTCAGTTCTGACGCAGTCCGTTACGGCGGCCGCACAAGAATTGTGAAAAAGACGTATAAAGCGAAGAAAAAGCCGTTCAGGGATTTGTCGCACACTATTGAGATTGATATTGCGGGCTTTTCAGTTATGTATCTGAAAAAGAAGAAAACGGCGAGAAAAGCTCCGAAGAAGAAAACAAGCGTAGTTTCAGCAGAATCAGGCAAAAAGACCACAGCTAAAAAAACAGTTAAAAAATAAACTTAGGGAATGTGCACGCCGCATAACAGCGCGGTATATGCTGTATTTCCGCTTGACAGGTTATCAGCCCGCAGATAATCTTTAGCACATTTAATATTGCGGGCAGAAAGGCATGGAGATTTATATGGTACAGAAACAATGCGTTGCAATGATTTTAGCGGGCGGACAGGGCAGCCGTCTCGGCGCTTTAACGAAAAGCGTGGCTAAGCCTGCCGTTC
Organism: uncultured Clostridia bacterium; assembly: GCA_949742185.1. Taxonomy (GTDB): domain Bacteria; phylum Bacillota; class Clostridia; order UBA1381; family UBA1381; genus CATJNN01. Next base: position 2,439 of record CATJNN010000150.1, read on the forward strand.
CGTTCGGGGGGAAATACAGAATTATTGATTTTCCGCTGAGTAACTGCGCTCATTCGGGAATTGACACTGTTGGTGTGTTAACTCAGTATCAGCCGTTGGAGCTGAATACATACATCGGCAACGGAAGCCCGTGGGATTTGGACAGGAACCACGGCGGAGCCTATGTATTGCCTCCATATCAGAAAGCGGAATCGGGCGAATGGTATAAAGGTACGGCTAACGCTATTTATCAGAATTTAGGTTTCTTGGAGAAATTCCATCCGGAACATGTGCTGATTTTATCGGGCGACCATATCTACAAAATGCACTATGGAGAAATGCTTGATAAGCATATTAAATCCGACGCTGCGGTGACAATCGCGGTTATGCCGGTTCCGTGGGACGAAGCGAGCCGCTTTGGCATTATGAACGTTAATGAGAACGGCGAGATTGTGGAATTTGAAGAAAAACCTCAGAATCCGAAGAGTAATCTTGCATCTATGGGTATTTATATCTTCAAATACGAGGCTCTCAAAAAATATCTTACAGAAGATGAGAACGACGCGTCCTCAGCAAATGATTTCGGTAAAAATATTATTCCGAAGATGCTTGAAAACAAAGAAATTATGCAAAGCTTCAGCTTTGAGGGCTATTGGAAGGACGTTGGGACTGTGCACAGCTTGTGGGAAGCGAATATGGACCTTTTGGACGAGTCGCAGCCGTTTGATCTTTCAGACAGACGCTGGATTATATATTCAAGAAATCCGGCGCACGCTCCGCATTTTACGGGAAAAGGGGCTGTTATTCACAACAGTACAATAACGGAGGGATGCTCGATATACGGAACTGTTGAACATAGCGTTGTGTTCGGCGGCGTGACGGTCGGCAAGGGCAGCGTGATTAAAGATTCGGTAATTCTGCCGGGGACGTATATCGGAGAAAATGTTGTTATAGAAAAGGCTGTTATAGGTTCGGACGCTATTATTTCTGACGGAGCAAAAATCGGCGTTGAGGCTGCCGGCGAGAATCCGTATGAGTCGCCTATGTGTACGAACGACCTTGTGCTTATAGGCAATGAGGTTACGGTAAGCATGAATCGGGAAATTGCCCGCAATTCTATGATAGTGCAGAACATATAAGGGAAAGGAGCGTATATTCATGAGAGATACAATGGGACTTATTCTTTGCGGAGACGAGGCGATACCTCCTATCACTGATATCCGCGCGATTTCCGCTCTTCCTATTGCAGGAAGATACCGTATTATAGATTTTATATTGTCATGTATGGCAAATGCGGGCATGATTAACGTGGGCGTGGCTACACAATCAAATTATTCTTCGCTTATGGATCACATTAAGTCCGGTAATCCATGGGATTTGGACAGAAAGAACCAGGGACTTACATTATTGCCGCCGAATATGAGCAGGGTGTCATATGGTACAATCAAGGGCAATATAGATATGATGGCAAGTATTTCAGATTATCTGCATCGCAGTCAGCAGACATACGTTATTTTATCTTTGGGAAATGCAATATTAAATGTTGATTTTAAAAAGGTTATTAAACAGCATATTGAAACCGGCGCCGATATGACGGTTATTTATAAAGACTTAAAGGGAGTTGAGGATTCGGAGCTTTCGCGCTTCACGCTGTTTGAATTTGACGAAGACAAACAGGTTGTGGACGTTGAGGTTCAGCCTTACTATCCTAAGGTTACAACCGCAGGGTTAGGCATATATATTATGGAAAAAGCTCTGCTGGAGAGTATTATCGACGAATGCAGCGCGCGGGGCGACCATGATTTTGTTAAGGACGCTGTAGCAAAGAAAATCGGTAAAATGCATATTTACGGGTATGAATTTGACGGTTATGCGGACAGAATTGATTCGCTGAAATCATATTACAGAAATAATATGATATTCTTAAATGACGAGGTTCGCCGTGAGCTGTTTAACCCGCATCGTCCAATTTACACAAAGGTTAAGGATCAATCTCCGACGCAATACGGAGCGAATGCAACTGTTGAAAATTGCTTTATCTCAGACGGATGCCTTATTGAGGGGACTGTTGAGAACTGCATATTATCCCGAGGCGTTAAAATTGCTAAGGGAGCGGTTGTGCGTAACTCAATAATTATGCAGGATTCTGTTATTGACTGCGACGTTACGCTTGACCATGTTGTGTTTGACAAGGAGGTTTACGTTACGCGCGGACGCAAGCTTATAGGGCAGGAAAGCTACCCGCTTGCTATTTCAAAGGGTACGAAAATTTAACGGCTGTGCGCTTCGGCGCACATTCGTCTTTATATATAATCATAAAAACGATTGAGAGGAAGAAAAAATATGAAGGTTTTATTTGTCACATCGGAAGCGGCGCCTTTTGTGAAAACAGGCGGTCTCGGTGATGTTGCGGGTTCGCTGCCCCCCGCGCTGAAGCAAAAGGGAGTAGACGCCCGCGTTATAATGCCGCTTTACGGATGCATAGCGCAGGAATATAAAGACCAGATGCGGTATATTAATCATATCTATATTGATATGGCGTGGCGCAAACAGTATTGCGGTGTGTTTGAGCTTGAATATGAAGGCACAACATTTTATTTTATTGATAATTTATTTTATTTTAACAGCAGTCAGCCTTACGGATATATTCATGAGGACTGCGAGAAGTTTTTGTTTTTCTCGAAAGCGGTTATATCTCTTTTGCCAACGATTGAGTTCCGTCCAGATGTTATCCATTGTAACGACTGGCAGTCGGGCGGTGTTCCGGTATTTTTGGACACATGTCTGAACAATCCGTTTTATCGCGGCATAAAAACTCTTATGACAATTCATAATCTGCGTTTCCAGGGCAGATGGGACTTTAAGGGTATTAAGGATGTTATGGGCATAAGCGACTATTATTTCACGTCGGATAAGCTTGAGTATCATAAAGATGCAAATATTCTAAAGGGCGGCATGGTTTATGCGAATAAGATTTCAACGGTGAGCGAAACGTATGCCAACGAAATTACCACGGCTGAATACGGCGAAGGCTTAGACGGACTTTTACGCGCCCGCAGAAACGATTTATGCGGTATTGTGAATGGTATCTCATACAGTACATGGAATCCGGAAACTGACAATAAGATTTTCCACAATTATAACAGAAATAACGCGTGGGAACAGAAGAAGATTAATAAGCTTCGTTTGCAGGAGCAGTGTAATCTTCCTGTTGACGAGAACAAGTTTATGATTGGTATTGTTTCGCGTTTAACGGATCAGAAAGGCTTTGACCTTGTGTCCTATGTGCTTGACACGCTCTGCTCTGAGAATGTTCAGATTGTTCTTCTCGGAACGGGTGATGAAAAATATGAGAACTTATTCCGTCATTACGCATGGAAATATCCGGATAAGATTTCGAGCAACATCTATTTTTCGGACGATTTGTCGCATAAAATTTATGCGGCAGCCGATGTGTTCCTGATGCCGTCGCGTTTTGAGCCGTGCGGGCTTTCGCAGCTTATCAGTATGCGCTACGGAACGCTTCCGATTGTACGCGAGACGGGCGGGCTTAAAGACACCGTATCGCCGTATAATGAATACACAGGCGGCGGCACGGGCTTCTCGTTCGGAAATTATTCGGCGCACGATATGCTTTATGTTATTCATTATGCCATGAATGTGTTCTATAATAATCGCGAGGCATGGAATACAATAATGTATAACGCTATGAGCGCGGATTATTCGTGGAACAGGTCTGCCGACAGATATATTGATTTATATCAGTCCATGACAGGAATATACGATTTGCCGGAAAAAAAAACTAATGAACCTGAGGCTGTAGAGCAGCAGGCTGCGGAGCCTGAAAAAGAGAAAAAAGCGGCTCCGAAAAAGAAAGCGGCGAAAAAGCAGACCGCTAAAAAAACTGCTGAAAAGAAAACAACTGCTAAGGCGGATACAAAAACAACTAAAAAAACAAAAACGGCAGGCAGCAAAGAAAAAACGGTCAGTGAAGAGAAAACGGCGGCTAAGCCGGCAAAAAAATCTGAAAAGGTAACGGCGGCAAAGACTAAACCCGCTGAGACGGAAATAAAAGCAGAGGTAAAAGAGGAAGCTGTAAAACAAGAGAAATCCGTCTCAAAATCGGCGGCGAAAACTGAGTCTGTAAAAACAGAAAAAGCCGCGGTAAAAAAAGCTGACGATAAAGCAGAGAATGCTCCGGCAAAAGAAGAATCTGTTAAAACAGAAAAGACAGCGTCAAAGAAAACGACGGCAGCGAAAAAGACGCCGTCTTCAGATAAAAAAACTGCTCCTAAAAAGAGCGTGGTAAAGGGCAACAAAAAAACTACAGATAAATAGTGTTTAATAATTTGTTGTTGATTTGTTACACACTATAGTTTTATACAAGGAAGGAGTTTTGATAAATGCAGAATATCAAAGCATTGACACCCGAAGAAGAAAAGCTTAAAGAACAAATTATAGGCAAGGTTAACCGTCATTTTGGCAAGGTTATAGAGGACGCAACGCCGCACATGATATATATGGCATGCGCATACTGCGCGCGTGACGAGATTATGGGGAAGTGGCCTGCGTCGCATAAGGAGATACGTCAGAAAGGCTTGAAAAAGCTGTACTATCTTTCGTCAGAGTTTTTGATGGGACGTTTGTTTTCAACAAATATATTGAATCTTATGCAGACGGACGCGTATGTGAATGTTTTGAAGTCTCTCGGATATGAGGTTTCCGATATTGTAGAACTTGAAAACGACGCGGGTCTTGGAAACGGCGGGCTCGGCAGACTTGCCGCGTGCTTTATAGACTCGCTTTCCACGCTTGATTTGCCGGCTTACGGCTGCACAATCCGTTATGAATACGGCTTGTTTAAGCAGAAGATTGTGGACGGCTATCAGGTGGAGCTGCCGGACGCATGGCTTGAGCATGGAAACGCATGGCAGATACCGCGTCCCGAAGAAACTGTTGAGGTTAAGTTCGGAGGTCAGGTGTATACGCACTGGAACAACGGAAGATGCAGTTTTCATTATGAAAATTCGCATACAATTCTTGCTATGCCGTATGACGTGCCGCTTTGCGGATATGATTCAAAGATTGTTAATAAGCTGCGTCTTTGGAGCGCAAAGTCGTCTATCGCTATGGATATGAAAGACTTTAACAGCGGGAAATATGTGCAGGCGGAGGAGGAAAAACAGCTTGCTGAGGTTATTTCCAAGGTGCTTTATCCCGAGGATAACCATGAGGAGGGCAAAGAGCTTCGCTTAAAGCAGCAATATTTCCTTGTTTCGGCAACGCTTCAATGGATTATTAAGGAGTTTAAGATTCAGAACGGCGACGCTTGGGAGAAGCTTCCCGAAAAAATCGTCATTCATATAAACGACACGCATCCGACGCTTGCAATCCCCGAAATGATGCGTATACTTATGGATGAAGAGGGACTGGGCTGGGATTTTGCATGGGAGCTCACAACAAAAGTGTTTGCGTACACAAATCATACGGTCATGAGCGAGGCTCTTGAAAAATGGCCTATATATATGTTCCAGCGAGTTTTGCCGCGTATATTTATGATTGTTGAGGAAATTAACCGCAGACTTTTAGAGAATCTTGACTCAATATATCCAAACGACCCGAAGAAACTTGAATATATGGCGATTATTGCTAACGATAAAATTTCAATGGCAAATCTGTGTCTGGCGACGTGTTTTGCTGTTAACGGCGTGTCAAAGCTTCATACGGATATTCTCAGAAATGATATTTTCGCTGATTACTACCGTATTCATCCGAAACGTTTCCACGCAATTACAAACGGAATCACTTTCCGACGCTGGATATGCAACTGTAATCCGAAGCTTGCCGACCTTATTTCAGAAAAAATCGGCAAGGAATGGATTACAGACGCGGAGCAGCTTAAAAAGCTTATTCCGTACGCTAAGGACGAAAAGTTCCAGAAAGAGTTTGAAAAAATCAAATATGAGAATAAGGTTGAGCTTGCAAAATATATTAAGGAGCATAACGGTATCGACGTCGACCCAAAATCTATTTTCGACGTACAGAGTAAGCGTTTGCATGAATATAAGCGTCAGCTTATGAATGTTCTTCATATTATGGCTGAATACAACCGTCTTGTGGAAAATCCGGAAACAGATTATTTCCCCAAAACTTATATATTTGCGGCAAAAGCCGCTCCGGGCTATGAAAGAGCAAAGCTTATTATAAAACTTATAAATTCTGTAGCTGAAAAGATTAATAACGATGAACGCATTAAAGGTAAAATTAAGGTTGTGTTCATTGAAAACTACGGCGTTTCCATCGCCGAAAAAATCATTGTTGCGGCTGATATATCCGAGCAGATTTCAACGGCGGGCAAAGAGGCTTCGGGCACGGGCAATATGAAATTTATGCTTAACGGCGCGCTTACAGTCGGCACGCTCGACGGCGCTAATGTTGAAATGTCGGAACAGGTTGGAATGAATAATATTTATATATTCGGTCTTAAAGCAAAAGAGGTGGAGGCGCGCGCGCGTTATAACGGCGGCGACGAGGTTAAGGATATATATACTTCAAACAACGCTTTGCGAAAGGTGCTTGAGCAGCTTATAGACGGAAGCATAGAGCATGATAATACGCAGATTTTCCGCGATTTATATCAGACGCTTATGTTTGGCGACTACGGATATCCGGACACATACATGGTTCTTCGTGATTTCGAGGAATATTGTAATGTACAGGACCAAATGTCTATAGATTACCGCAATCGTCAGTTCTGGCTTGAAAAGGCTATAATGAATACCGCATGCAGCGGATATTTTTCAAGCGACAGAACGATACTTGAATATAATGAAAAAATCTGGCATCTGCAAAGTATTAAAGAAGACAAAAAAGCGACGGAAAAAAAGACAAGCAAAAGAAAGTAATAATATAAAATCGGACGCCGCGCGCGGTTGAGCGCGCGGCGTTTGTGCGAGGAGGTTAAAAGCCTATGGAGCATCATTCGCAAAATCCGTTTTACCGATATCCGACAGGAGCGGTTTCGGCGGGAACAGAGGGGACGCTGAAGCTCAGCGTGCCTGAGATGGGCAGTCCGGTTTCCGCTTTTTTAACGCTCATAATGGATAACGAACAGCAAAGCATATATATGCCGTATATCACAATGATTAATGGAAGCTATGTTTACTCGGTGAAAATCAAGCTGAAAAATCCGGGAGTTGCGTGGTATTATTTCTGCATAAACACCACCTCAGGAACGTATTACTACGGTAACAATTCTGATAATCTCGGAGGATTGGGACAACAATATGATAATCCGCCGGTTCACTCGTTTCAGATAACAGTGTATGACAAGGATTATCATACTCCGGACTGGTTTAAGCGTTCGGTGGCATATCAGATTTTCCCCGACCGCTTTTATAACGGAAACGACGACGGCAGCTTCGGCGGCGGCAGGACGGATATAATACGCCGCAAATGGGGCGATATGCCTTATTACACCGCGGAGCAGTTTGGGGGAGACTTTCTTGCCAATGATGTGTTCGGCGGAAACCTAAAGGGGATTATGAAAAAGCTTCCGTATTTAAAAGATTTGGGAATAGGCGCTATTTATCTTAACCCGATTTTTGAGGCGTACTCCAATCATAAATATGATACGGGCGATTATATGAAAATCGACCCGATGTTCGGTACGGAGAAGGATTTTCGGGAGCTTTGCCGTGAAGCGAAAAAGCTTGGTATACGGATTATACTGGACGGCGTATTTAATCATACGGGCAGCGACAGCAGATATTTTAATAAAAAAGGCAAATACGATTCGGTGGGGGCGTATCAGTCTCAGAATTCGCCTTATTACGGATGGTATTCGTTTGTGAATTATCCTGAAGAATATATGTCGTGGTGGGGAATGAGTACGCTGCCGCAGGTGAATGAGGACAATGAATCATATCAGGAATATATTCTGACCGGAAAGGATTCCGTTGTTAAGCACTGGCTTAAAGAGGGTGCGAGCGGCTGGAGACTGGATGTTGTTGACGAACTGCCGGACTTTTTTGTGAAAAAGCTCAGGAAGGCTGTCCGCGAGCAGGATGAGGATGCGGTTATTATAGGCGAAGTATGGGAAGATGCATCACACAAGGTTAGTTATGGCAGATTGCGTGAATATTTCTGGGGCGACGAATTGGATTCGGTTATGAATTATCCGCTGAAAAACGCGCTTTTATCGCTTGCGACAGGGGCGATTGACGCAGACGGTTTCCACAGACGGCTTATGAGTCTGAAAGAAAATTATCCGCCGGAGACTTTTTACTCCCTGCTTAATATAATGTCCACGCATGATATTCCGCGCGCGCTGACTGTTCTCGGCGACGCGCCGGACAAAGGCTCTATGCCGCGTGAGGAAAAAGCATGGTTTAGTCTTAGCGAAGAAAAATATCAGCTTGCATTAAGACGAATGCATCTTGTGTCGGCTGTGCAGATACTTCTTCCGGGCGTGCCTTGCATATATTACGGAGACGAGGCGGGGATGCAGGGATATGACGACCCGTTCTGCCGCGCGACATATCCATGGGGTGAAGAAAATGAGGAACTTCGTGAATGGTTTAAGAAAATGATTCATCTGCGCAATGAGAATAACGCGTTTATAGAGGGCGAGCTTGATACAGTATACAAATTAGGAAGAGTATATGGTTTTCTGCGGAGCAAAGGAAACGACAGATTTCTCGTTATTGCGAATTTTTCCGATGGATTTGAGCATGTGCGCGTAGATATGGCGCGTTTTGGGGCTCGTTCTCTTGCCGGTGTTTTCAGCGAAGAGAAACATGAAAGCGTTGACGGCGTGTTTTTTCTTGATATACCTCAGACATGGGTTAAGTTTTTTAAAGTTTTATAATAAAAGGGTTGATGAAGCCGGCGTGTAAGCCGTCGGTTTTATTAAATGCGTTGCGGAACAGCAGCAAAAATAATTCGGGGCGTCGGTCCCCGAATTATTTTTATTAATGACAGAAATATTCAAAAACAGCATATTATATTTCAATTATATTAAAAAAAGGTTAAAAGCTGTCGAAAAAGCTTGTGCGTCGCATTTTATCCGTGTATAATGAGCATAATGACGTTTTGTATTATGGAGGGGAGACTATTGGCGGACAGAAAGCTTCATCCAAAAGCAGTTGCGGCGGTACGCCGTGCGAAAAGAAGTCGTGCGCGCGTGTTTGCGGCTGTTTTTGCTGTGATTTGTTTCGCCGCGCTCACGTTTGCATCGTTAAGCTTCGCAAACGGGCATCCCGTATACGGAGTTATGTACATATTGTGCGCAATTCTTTCCGCCATGATAACGATTATTCGTATTAACACGATATATCCGCCGTTTATAGCGGTGGACAGTGAAAACGTGTATATGCAAACCTGGAATAACCGCGCCGCTGCATGTCCGGTGGACAATCCCGTGCCGTTTGTGCGCGAGTTTCTGCCGGCAAGAACTGTGCGCGACGATATTCCTATAAAAAGCATTTCGCGTGTATTAATAGGTACGAAAAATTATTTGAAACGCCAGTGCACGGGCGACGAGCCTTTTCTCGAGCAAATTAAAAAGCTTGAGCTTTCGCGCGTGTTCAGAGGAACGAACGCCTTTGCCGCAATCGAGCTTATATACATAGCTTGTTTGGACGGAACATCTTATTTCATGTCTGTGCAGAATTTTGATTCCGACGATGTGGCGCGGGTGCTCGCGGTTATTGAAAAGGAGAATGGGGAGGTGGAGATTACCTGTAATGACCGAAATATCCGCAGGGCGCGGCTTCGTGTTCCAACTGTTGGATAACGGTTTATTGAAGTTGCACAAAAATTGCAGACCCCGATTGTGCAGTGCGACAAAAATGTAACAATGATTTAAAAATGAATTGAATTTTCATGTTTTCGGCGTTATAATGTATGTATATGAATGTATCATGTAATTAGTATCGCAGTCGACGGGCTTGCGGTGCGATAAAATCCGAATTAGGGATCGGGTTTTGCGAAAAACCACAAATTAAAAAGAAAAGGGGTCAGAAAAAATGAAGAAATCATTAAAAAAAGTCATTATGTCTTGCGCGGCAATGGCGATTGTCAGCATGATGTCGGTTTCTGCTATGGCGGCTACATATGATGCGACTACGGGCGCGGTAACGCTTACCAGCCAGTGCCCTGAAACAGCGGATCAGGCTACTATTATCATCTTAAAAGATGGTGCGGACGACACAAATCCTAATGATGAGGATATAGCGTACATAATGCAGTTAGATGCTAAGGCCGACGGTTCAACTTTCACCGGCAAGGACGCTCCGAAGCTTCCGGCAGGCTTAACAGAGGGCAAGTACATAATCAAAATGGGCGGTACTAATGTTGCTGTAAGCGGAATTGTTGAAGAAGTTCTTAACATTGGCGGCGGAAGTAGTGATGTGACGCTTGGCGATATTAATGGCGATGGCAACGTAGACGGTGAAGATGCACTTGATATTTTATATTATGATGCTATGATGGAGAGCATGATAGGTAAAATGGATGAAACGACCAAATTAGCGGTTGGTGATATTACAGGTGATGACAACGTAGACGGTGAAGATGCGCTTGACATTTTGTACTATGATGCTATGATGCCAAGTATTATTGGCGGAGATGCAAAATAATATTTTTAAAGAGGATTATATGTGCATATAATCTGAAAGGAGTAAATAAATAATGAAAAAAAACAAGATACTTTCTATCGTTTGCGCTTTAGCAATGATGATGTCAATGTTTTCAATGTTTGTTGTGGCTGAAGCAGCCGCTACAACTTCTGGACTGACACCTAAATTAACATTTGAAGTTACAGAACATCCAACAAATCAGAGTGGAGAATTTAAAATTGCGTTGAAATATGAAGGTGGCGCTGCTGATACTGTTGTGCCGCAGTTGTCATGGCGTTTAGTTGTAGATACAGCTAAATATACTTATGTTAAGTATGAACCGAAAGACATAAGTAAGGCTGCAAATTATAATACAACACAAAATATACTTGCATTTTCTTTTGCGAGTGCTGATGAGCCTGCACCTAATGAGGGTACAGTAGGTATCATTACTTTGTCTGCAAATAGCTATGCAACAGATACTATTGGTACTAATTATGAAATAACGGCAGATGCTATTACAAACGTTAAAATGATTATTGCAGATAATGCAGATAATACTAATAAAACAACATATACTCCTGCAGATACTATGACTGTTGTTCCACCGACAGCTACATTAACGGAGAAGAAAGTAGATTCTAAGCCGGTTATCACAGGCGTAACAGTATCTCCTAAGACTGCTACGGTTAAACCGGGTGAATCAACGACATTTACTGCTACAGTAGCGGGTACAAATGGTTATGATGCAGCAAAAGATGAGGTTATTCCTTTTGATGACAAAGTAACATGGAGCGTAGATAACGCAGACGTAGCTGAAATTGATGCTAACGGTAAATTAACTGTAAAGGACAGCGCACAGGCTGGCGCGACAGTTACAGTTAAGGCAACTTCTGTCGGTGATGCAACTAAGTCCGATTCGGCAACTGTAAAGGTTGGCGGTGCGGCTGTTGAGTTGTCAGTAAGCGCTAACTCAGACGTTAAGGACTATCCGGTCCAGAAAGTTTCAATCAGCAAGGCGGCTGATGCTGACGCGGCTGACGTTGAAGCGTTCAAGACTGCTGTTTCCGACAAAAAAGCTGTTGTTCTCGTAACAGGAAAAACTGCTGACGACGTTGTTGTAGGTTCAGCTTATGTTATAGTTGACGGTACTGCTATTGCAGATGGTATTGACGCAGCGGCAGTTGAACTTGGTTCAGTTGGCGTAATGGGCGCAACTAAGTGCGAAGTAAGCCTTATCGTTGATGGCAACGCATTAGTTACTGCTAAATAATCAGTGTAAACAAATAATACTCATTGTCTGGCGCGCGCAAAGTGCGCGGTCAGATATACATAGAAAAGGGAGGTCTGTCAATTGAAGACGAACAAAATCGTTGGTTTGTTGTTGGCGGTTTCCATGTTGTTTACATTGGTATGTCCGGCATTTGCGGCTGATGCGGCTGTTCAAACGGACAAAGCTGAATATAAGCATGGAGAAACGGTAACAATCACAACAGATGCAAGCAATCAGAGATTTAGAGTTGTAAATCCGAACAAAGTTGAATTATTTGAAGCGGTTACGGATGGTACGACTTATACATTTAAAATCCCCGCAAAGGGTAGTGAGCTTCCTGCTGCGGAGTTGTATCCCGAGGGTGAATACACAATAAAAGCAGGAGCTGATTTCAGCAAAACAGGCACATTCAAAATTAAAGACGGCGGCTCGTCGACTGTAACGGGAGATCCGACTGTATCGTTTGTGTCAACAAGCACTGCTACACAGAATGTACAGAAAAATATCTTCTCAGTTAAAAATGTATCTGACTATGAAGATTTAGTAGTTAGCATTGTTGTTAAGAGAGGCACTTCAACCATCAATACAACAACAGGCTATACAGTTAAATTTGACGGTAAAATCTGCAAGGACGACATTGAAACGACAGGTACAGCTCTTAATAACAAGAGTATTGCCATGACTTTCAAGAAAACGGGCAGTCATACTGTTGAAGTAACAGTAACTGATAAAGATGGTAATAATGTTGCGGAAGGTTCAAAGAAGATTACCGTAAGCGAGCAGAAAACTTCCGGTAGCAATGGAAATGGTAGCTCATCCGGCAGCAATGGCGGTACGACAATTATTGGCGGCAACACAACTGTAGCTTCCGGCTATATTGCAGGTCAAATTGGCGTAACAACAACGCCGAACGGCACAACAGGTTCAGGTATTATGACTGCTCCGAACGGATTTATGGTAAACGTAACATCTAATGGTGCGGCTGTAACAAATCTTCAGGGCTTTGATCCTGTTAAGGTAAGAGTTCCATATCTTGCGCAGGCTTCGCAGAACACTATGGACTTGGTTGTTATGGATGCTTATGGCAATGTTGTTCCGAGAGCTGTTTATGCTAACGGTAACATGGTTATGGGTACAAAGACGGTAAGTCCGTCATATACAATTCAGTCGTCAAAAGTTTCGTTTAACGACGTTTCGGCTGACTGGGCTGTATCGCAGATTAGCGCGCTTGCAGTACGCGGTATAATCAATGGTGTTGGCGACAACAACTATGATCCTGACCGTGTAGTAACAAGAGCAGAGTTTGCTAAGATGCTTGTTACAATGTTTGATATATATGATGCTTCCGCATATGCTTCGTTTGCAGATGTTGAGCCGGGCGCATGGTATGCTTCATATATTGGTACAGCAAGCAAATATGGTATTGTAAACGGTCGCGGGGACGGCACATTTGATCCTAATGCGAGAATTACTCGTCAGGAAATGAGTGCGATGCTGTATCGTGCGGCAACAGCTATGGGTGTATCGCTTTCAGCTCCGAATGGTTCATCATTTAATGATGATGCGGCAATTCATGACTGGGCTAAAGAGTCTGTATATTCAATGCAGGCGTCAAGCGTACTCAAAGGCGTAGGTGACAACACATTTGATCCTCAGGGCGATTGCTCAAGAGCTCAGGGTGCGGTTGCTATATACAATATGCTTGTTGCATCGCTTAAATAGTAATTTAGTTAATGGAAATAATTCGGGGCTTAACGCCTCGAATTATTTTTATTAATTATGTTGTAGAGTAACAACAAAAGTGAATTTGATATTGGTAATCTGATTTGTTTTTATTGTCTGTTCTGCGAACGAATTAAATTAAAATATCATGGTATAAAATACCATGATATTTTTTTTATTATATGTTGTCACTATTGCAGGAATAAACTTGAATGTTGGCTGTTATAAAATAAGCATTTCAATCATATATTGCTCTTGTTTTTTTTCTATACATATGCTATGATTATTTTATTAAATATTAAGGAGGAGCTATGGGCAGCGAAGGAATATATTCAGAAGAAATAGATAAAGTGTGTCGGCTGTGCGTTTATTCGGAAACTGTTAAAGGAACAAAAGAGCATGTACGCTGTACCAAACTGGGCGGTTATGTACCAATAGGACATATGTGTGATTTGTTTGAATATGATGTGTTTAAACGCGTTGTACGGCGTAAAAAGACTGTGGTTAAAGATAAGTTTACTGCCGACGATTTTTTGCTTTAGAATAAAAATTGCCTTGTTTGATGATAATACAGATGAGGTGATAATAATGAACCAGAACGAAACAGTTTCGCTTTTGAAAGAAATATATCAAAGTGCAAAAACAGCGATGGACGCAATAAGTGTGTTGATACCTAAGGCACATGACAGCGGGTTTAGACAGTCGCTGAAAACTCAACTTGAAGAGTATCATAATGTTGCGGACGACGCAGCAATGCAGCTTCATGGTTTTCGTGAATTACCGGACGATGTGAGTGTGTTTTCGAAGCTTGGAATGTGGTCAGCAGTGCAGATGAACACAATAACAAATAGTAACACAGACCACATGGCGGAAATTATGATAAACGGCAGTACAATGGGTATTATAGACATGACAAAGGCGTTAAAAAATAATGACGATGTTGACGCATATGCCACAGATTTAGCGCAGAGATTAATAAAGACTGAGCAGAATAATATTGAGCTTATGAAGCAGTTTTTATAAAAAAGCCGAGATACAGAGGGCACTTTTAAGACAGTAAAAAGTGTTTAGGATAAGATTCATCCTGAACACTTTTTTTGTTTTCTGAAATGCGCATTTACTCACCACTTTTCAAAGAAAAATGGAAACATTACTTAAAAGGCAAGTTGAAAATAATGAGTTTATGTGGTATGATTTTTTGCAGATAAATCAAAAATTGAGGGGATAAATAATGGATATATGTAATTGGTGTACTCTTTCTGATGATGAAAAAAAGTGGTTGCTTATTAAAAATGAGAACTGGTCAGTGTACTTAGCTGATAAACAAGATTATATTGGGCGTTGCATTTTAATTTTAAATAGACATTGTGGCTGCTTATCAGAACTAACGGATAATGAATGGATGGATTTAAAATATATGATTAAAAGGCTTGAAAACTGTTTTAAAACTGTTTTGGGTGCAGAATTGTGTAATTGGAGTTGTTTATTAAATGATTTTTATAAAAAAATGTATCCCAATCCGCATCTGCATTTACATGTTCGTCCGCGATATAAAATTCCTTTTTCATTGAATGGAGTTCAATATGTCGATGAAGAATTTGGTCATCATTACAATCCGCGTAAGGAAAACAGCATTGATATAGATGAACGCAGCGCCCTATATAACATATTAAGAAAGAAACTAAATGAGTAATATAAATACCTTAAAAACATAAAATATAAAATTATTTTGCCAATGCCGAAACAAAATCCGATAAATTGAAATTTAATCTGTACAGCTATATTCAAAACAAATATAGCTGTACAGATTATCTATTTACTGTTTTAACCCTGTTGCCCATAAGCGCGGCAGATTTTTTCGTTATCTTTTTTTATTTTACAATAAGGCTTTCACCGGTCATAGCTTCAGGCTTTTCAAGTCCCATCAAATCAAGCATTGTAGGACAAAGATCGCAAAGTCTGCCTGTTTTCAGTTTAACATCTCCGGCGCCGATTAAAATCATCGGAACAGGATTTGTCGTATGCGCCGTAAACGGGGCTTTTGTAACAGGATCAATCAAACAATCCGCATTACCGTGATCAGCTGTGATAATCGCCTGACCGCCTTTGGCAAGTATGGCGTCCACCATTCTGCCGACACATTCGTCAACTGCTTCTACCGCCTTAACTGCCGCGTTAATAATTCCCGTATGTCCCACCATGTCACAGTTAGCGTAATTCAAAATTATAACGTCAAACTTATCAGAATTTATCGCGCCGACAACCGCGTCTGTTACCTCATAAGCGCTCATTTCAGGCTTCATATCAAATGTCTCTACATCAGGCGACTTAATAAGTATTCTTTCTTCACCCTCGAACTGTTTTTCTTCACCGCCGTTAAAGAAAAATGTAACATGCGCATATTTCTGTGTTTCGGCAATTCTTAATTGTGTAAGTCCTTTTTTGCTGATATATTCACCAAATGTCATTTCAAGAGACTCCGGGGGATAAGCCACTGTAACATTCGGCATTGACTCGTCATACTGTGTCATACACACAAAATTTACAGGAAAATATTCTCTGTTAAATCCGTTAAAATCAGGATCAACAAAGGTTCTTGTAATCTGTCTCGCTCGATCCGGACGGAAATTGAAGAAAATAACGCTGTCTCCTTCCTTTACCATACCGTTTTTATCAATAACTGTCGGAATAACAAACTCATCCGTAACATCATTTTCATATGAATTTCTTACAGCGGTTACAGCGTCGGTTTCCTGAACACCCTCACCTCGGACGATCGCATTATACGCTTTTTCTACTCTGTCCCATGCGTTGTCTCTGTCCATAGCATAAAATCTACCCATAATTGTAGCAATACTGCCTGTGCCGATTTCATTGATTTCCTTTTCAAGCTGTTCCATAAAGCCCGCGCCCGAGGCAGGGGGAACATCACGTCCGTCAAGGAAAGTATGAATATAAACCTTATCAATGCCTTTTTTCTTCGCCATTCTCAAAAGTCCATAAAGATGCTCATTATGACTGTGCACACCGCCGTTTGAAAGAAGTCCTATAAGATGCAGTGACTTTCCGTTTGACTTAGCGGCGTCCATAGCGTCTGAAAGAGCTTTTATATCATTAATCTTACCCTCATTTATATCTTTTGTAATTTTTACAAGCATCTGATACACAACTCGTCCAGCTCCGATATTTGTATGTCCGACCTCGCTGTTTCCCATCTGTCCGTCGGGAAGTCCTACATCAAGACCGCTGGCTGAAAGCTGCGTGTTCGGGTATTTAGCAAAATATTTATCAAGATTAGGCTTATTTGCGGCTGTTATCGCATTGCCCTCTGTGTTTTTGTTGATACCGTAACCGTCCATTATTATCAATGCTATTGGTTTCTTTGCCATATCAATTTCTCCTTTATTATATTAATTATGTTTACAACAGATATTATATTTTTTCTCCAAAAGGAAATATTTATGCTGTCTGTAAATTACAGCCTACAATATATTATCACAATATTTGTATTTTGTAAATAAATTTT
>CATJNN010000151.1 GCA_949742185.1 uncultured Clostridia bacterium
ATAAATTTTTTATAACTATTTTAAAATTTAAGCAATAACAACCGTCTGTCATTTAGAAAATGACAGACGGTTGTTTTATAGTCTGCGTCAATATTTATTAATACCGACCTTTCACAGTTTTATTTTTTCTTTTTATTGTTTTCTTTTTGTCTGTTAAATGAAAGGTTGCTTTGCCATTTATCACGGTCGTCCTTATAATTGAGATAATCAAGATTATATTTGCGCTCATCCATAGACCAGTCATGTTCGCGCTGCGCGGCTTTCTCAGCTCTGTCTAACGTGTCCTGACTGCGGTCATAGTCAATCTGATTAAGCTTGTCCTGACGGTCTATGTCGTCCTTTTGCTGTTTATATTGCTGCTGAGCCTCTCGTTCTGCCCGGTCAAGCGCATCCTGACCTCGGTCATACTGTGTCTGTTCCGCCTTTGTGTTCCTCTCATACTGCATTTGCTCAGCCTTTTCATTTTGCTCCCGATTATATCTGTCTCGTTCAGTCGCGGCATTCCATGCTGATTCAATATCGGAAATCGTATCTCGGTTCGACTTATATGCGCGGTCGTAAAGCGCAGTGTTTACGTCAAGAATATCTGCCAGAGCTTCTCTGTCCATTTCAAATTCCTGCACATACCGCTCATATGCGTTTTCCGCAAGCTCCGGAATAACGTCCATCAGCTTGGCGTTCCAATATTGTCCCGCCTGAGCCGCCGCTGTGACCGCACTGCTGTTTCCCATGCCTCCCGTGAGCGCGCTGTATATGCCCATTGTATCTTCCGTCTGCCGTGCGCCTTCACGGTTATATTGTTGCCTATATGCCTGATAAACGGTGTCGTCTTCAGGAGCATATGAAAACTCTTTGCGGTTTGCCAGTTTATTAAGCTGTTTTTTGTAATCTCCGGTATTAAAATATACGTCAAACAATTCTCTGTTGTTTTTAACTCCCGTACGTTCTTTAAGCCTGTTTATAGCGTTGTCTATATCCGTTTCATTAACATACGCTTTTCCGTCCACAATCTTTGTGGGCGTGATAAGCTCTCCGCCCACGCTGACATGCCCGTTGCGCCATTCGGCAGTAATAGGCAGCCCCTCCGCGGCAGCCTTTGCGGCGACATAATCAGTCGCCGCCACCTGTTTTGCCATTATAACATTCCTCCGTTTCTGCGTGTGTTTTTTCCTCCGACGCGGTTTTCAAATCTGATTCCGTAAAGCATAAAATCTCCATTTCCGCTTAGCTTAAGCTGAAATGTATCGCACTTATGCATACGCATTGGCACTCGCACAAATCTTGCGGCGTCAGCGTACACTGTGTCCAAAAGACGGAAAGGTCCGCCGTCTGTGCTCGCTGCAACACGCATATACGCGCCCGCTCCAAGCGAAACAGCCAGCCATACATTCACAATATTGGTTTTAATAAATCCTGTGTTGTATAGTTTTGAAGTAAGCGACCAATTAACGCCGCTGTTACACCCTCCCTGCAGAAACAGGTCTCCGGCGGCGGCAAAGAACAGATTTCCGTCAGTGCAAAATATATCGTCAATCGGCGTATCGTCGTATTTATACCACATGCGCCGTGTTGTATTATATAAATACAGCATATTATCGGCATACATATAAATATTTTCAGCGTCATGTCCGCCGACAGCCTCTGAAACGGCAATATTAAGTTTAACCGATATATTTTTTGCCGCGCCGCCGTCATATGCGTAAAGGCCGTCCGCGCCGGCAAAATACAGAGTGCCGTCAAGTTCAGTTATGCTTCTTCCGTCTGCGCACCCTGTTTTCGTTACATACGGTATTTTAAAATTAGACGGTTTATCTCCGTACACCTCATGAAAACAAAAACTCTTAAACGCATACACATGATTCTGATACGATACAATTCCGGTAAACGCGCCGTCCGTTGCAACCTCGCTCCACCAACTATCGGTAGACAAACCTGCAAAACTGTTAAAATCACAGCCGTTTCCAAGTTTGGAGGCATAAATATAACGTCCGTCTATATCACATCCAAAAAGTCTGTTATTGTGTACGCACACATAATTCATTTCAGGAATGAACTTTTTAACAATTATATTTGAAGACACGCTTTTAAGCGCAACGGCCGCACCCGCGCTGTTGTGGCACTGAACGTAAAGTCTGCTTCCTTCAATCTTTTCAACTATAACAGATACAATATCATCTGCCGCAACCGCCATACCGCGATTTTTAACTGTGACCGTGTTATTCTTGTCTTGCGTACACCCTGAGATTAGAATACTGTCTCCCTTTTTAAAACTGCTCCATGTACTTGTAGATTTTGAGTTGATATAATTAGTAATAACATCGTTTAATTTGCTGCTTCTTAACTCTGCGCCCGTAACACTGACGTCGCATCCCATATTGTGAAGTCCTGTTTCCATGTTAGTCATATCAAAATATACGTTGTCGGGAAAAATATATATTCTCTCTCCCATGCGTACCGCTGAATGCGCGGTCAGCGTATAGTTCTTGCCGCCATTCCGTTCAATAAGCTTGTTTTTGTAATAAAACCTTGTTTTGCCCTCTGCTTCGCCTATCCCCGTAAAGCTCCATTCTTTGCCGTTCTGTTCCATGGATATTATTTTCTTTGCCGCGCCGCCGAAGCAGTCTATAACAGATTGTCCCGTGCGCGACGCAATGTACGGATATGAGGGCGCAATATTTTTCATATCTGAAAATTCCTCGTTTGATATGGTGTCCGTGAGATTAAGTCCGGCAAACGCGTCAATATCAATTTTTTTCATGTTTCCGGAATTTATAATCGGCTGATACATATTGACGCCTCCTAACTCCAGTATCCGCGCAGGTTCTGCATATTGCCGTATGCCTCGCGTTCCTTGCGCCATCGCTGATACATTGATATTTTAGAATTATACTGTGACATATGCTGATTATAATTTTCATAATCTCCCTGATAATAACATATCTTTCCAATGATAAAATCAACATACATCATATCATACGGCGAATCGCATTCCAGTTCCTCGCACATCCGCTTTTCAAACGAAATCTCGCCCTCGTAGTCAATCGTGTCGTCGCCAAGATAGTAACCATCTTCATCGCCGACTATAGTAAAAGTCGCGTCCTTACCGCCGTAAGATACGTCTATAACGTCACCCGTCTCCAAACCGCATTTTTCCGGAAGAACAAGAACGCCTTCGCGAATTTGAGCGTCGCCTCTGTATGTAACGTATCTGTAGTCCTCCGGCACAGTTAAATAAACCACCTTGATTTTGCCTCTGAAATCGACAGGAAGCATTCGTCTGCCATCGTTATACCATGAACGCACATCGGTTTTCGGATGAGTCTTTTCACCTGTTATTATAGACTCAACCCTATCGAAGCCTACACGGTCGATAACGTCGCGTAAACCGTCCGTGTCAGTAACAATAAAATCATATATTTTTTTTATCTCGTTACGGATTGCCGCGCTCACCTCGCGGCACCATCTCAGCTTTTCCTCAACTGTATATCGGTTTGGATAAAGACGGTCGGCGCTTTTTATTGCTTCGTCAACAGTCATTTCTTCTCCTACCCTTCCATAAGGGAATTAACGAAATCGCGCGCCGCACTTGACTGCGCCAAACTGTTTTCAATAATCTCTGCAACCTTCCGCGGCGCTTCAACGGTTTGCCCGCGCTTTATAACATAGTTGCAGCCGTTTAATGTGACAATAAGGTCGCCCTCTCCGTCTGCCACAGTCACCGGCACAAGCTCGTTCCGATAATTCTCCAAATTAAATTTTTTAGCCATATTGTTCTCCTTCCGCGCTTATGCGCCGGTTATTTATAACTGCATGTCGTTTCAATACGAACAAGAAATTCGTTGGACAGAATTTCAGCCGTCTGAGTCGCTTTCCAGCCAACCGTCGCTCTCTGGTTGAGCGGGTCGGATGTTCCCGCGCTGCCTTTCTGTTTCACTATGCTTTCCAAACCGCCGTTTTCAACCTGCGTTACGCCGTATGCGTTCTGTCCAAATACAAGCGTCGAATAAATATCGCGTCCGCCCGCGGCTCCGCCGCCCGGATAAAGAACTGTTCCCTCGTAAATATTTGCAGGAGCAGTTGACAGAGTAACAGTAGCCGCGCCTCTGTCGCCTGCCGCTGCCGACGAAATAGTATATGTTACGCCGCCGGTCTGAAGCTTTTTGCCTGACAGCGCGGCCGCCTGCGCGCTTGTAAGTTCTTCGGCAATAGTTATAACCTTACCGCTCACCTTTGCAGCGGTTAGATTGCCGTCGCCCGTTTCAGATTCGAGCGGAGCGGCTGTAAACACCTTAGCCTCAGAGCTTTCAACAAACACTACTCCGTGGATTTTTCCGAGCACGCCGTCGCCCCAATCGGTTTTATCCGCCTCCTGCATAGCTTTCCATTCCTCGTCGTTTGCAAGGTCGTTCGCCACGTCGGGATGAATAATCGCCACAAAGCTTCCGTCGGCGAACGGCGTGGCGTTGTTGCGCTTAAGAGTTGCCGCCGCGCGCTTTATGGCCTCCACTGTGATATAGTCGTTACCGCTTGCCGCCCCGCCTATTAAATCTGAGCGCGAGGTTTTTGCGCCGTTTCCATACTGCACGTTTGTGCCGGCGTTGATTTTTTCGCGGATAACTGTATCAAGCGTCCTGCCCGCCTGGTCTCCCAGCACAACCTGAGTTTCCGCTAAGATATTATCCACCGCCGTCAAATCAAAAATATCCGACGTTGTTATGTAATCGCCGTATTGCTCAACCGTCGATGTAACGGTCGATACGTTAAGAGCATTTCCCGTCGGCGTAACGCCCTCCTCCAGCGGTTTTAACGCTTTTGGAAGCGGACTGAACCGTCTGAATTCAATCGTCTTACCGCTGTTTTTCGGTATAGGACGCTTCTGTCCAAATCTCTCATGCACCAGCTTGGGAGCCGCAAAGCGCACAAGCTGCTTGTCGTAAAATGTTTTCATCTCCGCGCTCAGAGAATTACCCGGCGCGTTTGTTGTACTTGTCTGCACATTTAAAACTGATTCATTTGCCATGTTTTTTTCTCCTTTTCTGTTTTTGTGAGTAAGCCGTGGTCATAAATTATTTTTTCTACCGTTTTAAAATGATATACGCTCTCCGCTTTGAGCGCGACGCATTATATCGTCTATATCGGCGTTTGTTAACGCATCGGGGCTCAGTTTTCTCTTTTTCGCGCTTTGCGAGCCTGTCATGCCGTTTTCAGCAATTCTGTTTTTCTTTACGGCAAGCGATGCAGCGATGCTCTGCTTCGCTTTCTCAAGCGCGTCCTCTCGGATATTATTTTTGTTTGCGAGCAGGTCTGCCTCCTCAGGGTCAACTCCGTTCTCCCATAGGTACCTTAGAAAGTCCTTGTTTTCCGCAAGAGAGCGCATGTCCCTGCCCGTTTTCTGAGCGTATGCCTCAACCGCACGCCTAATATCCGCCTTTCGCTCGTCCATACCCGACGCACGCCTTTTTTCATCAGCCTGCTGAACGAGCGACTGCGCATACGCGGCGCGCTTCATATTGGCAAACACTGTCTGAAGCGACATCACGTTATCCGTTCCGAAATAATAATTCAAAAGCTTAGACAACCTGCGGTACTTCTCAGCGACGCTTTCATTTTCTCTCTTCTCTTTAAGACGTTTTCCGATAATACGGTCGATTTCGTCCTGCCAGTCCGACTGCTTGTCATAAACTTTGAACGGCTGCGCCTGTCCTTCCTGCGGGTGAACGACTTCCGCCTCTCTTGCGTTCAATATTAATTCATTATTTTGTTCCCGATTGTTTATTTTCTCCATTTTCCTGTTTGCTCCTTTCAGCTATTTTCTTTAAATAGTCCAACACCTTTGCCTTCCCCTCAAATTGCATAAGCTCAACTAACATCATTGATTTCTGCGCGTTATTCGGGTCAAACACTCCCAGCTTATAAAGCTGTTTTGCCGTCTCATTTTGTTCCGCTTTACTGTACGGACTGTTTTTTTGAACGGATACCTCAACGTCAAATTCCGGCCGCCGGTATCCCTCGCCGTATTCCTGTACCGCAAGACCGCCGTTCGAATACACAATATACTCTGACTTACCCATATCATTACGACATCGGAAAAAGCGCGGTTCAAAGTAAAACTGACGTATAATCTCAACGCACATCAATATAATCTGCCTATACGCTTCGTAGCTTTCGTAAATCATATCTCGCGACAGCTTTTCTCCCGCCTGCTGTAATGCGGAAATCGCGCTGTACGCCGTAACGCCGTTAGACGCGCCGCCCTGCTGAAAGTCGCGGTTGCCGGCAATTTCTTTAAGCTCCGTTATTTTACTCTTTCTGTGCGATATAATAAATGAGTCGAGTGGCGACGCCTGAAACTGGCGTATGCTGTCTTCGCCGACGCTTCCCGCCGCATGTATAATATCAGACGACAAATCCGTAAGCTCATGTTCATTAATTCCTCCGTTGTCCTTTATAATAAACCGCACCTTACCGGAAACAAACGCATTTTTGCTTATAATTGAATCCATTTTATTTATGTATTCCTGCGGATTTTTCATAATATCAATAAATCCCGCGCCGAAAAGCGAGTTTTCGCTTGCAAACAGCGGGTCGGCAACAACCGGATAAAGTCCGTGGTCGTAAAGCGTCGCCATACCGCGGTCTTCTGTGCTATCGAGCAGAATATCCCCTGTAAATTTAGCCATATGCACAGCGCTTCCGACTTTATAATAACAGTCGACGACCAGCGATTTATCTCTATATACTTCCTCGTCCCATATATGACGCATACGTTTTATCTGAGCTTCGTCTCCGCAAGACGTAATATTTTTTTTCGGATACATTTGCTTTAACTCATCTGTTCGCACAAATGAAGTGATAAATAAAAATCTTGATTCCTGTAAATCCGTAATGCACGGCTCCCAGAATACGTTAAGCAGATTGAGGTCTTTAATTGCAACCTCTCCCATGCCGCCGTCTGCGCCGCTGTTAAAAAACACGCCGTAAAGCGCGCCGCCGTGCTTAAGCTTAACCCACCAGTTACGAGAATATACGCGCCTGAATCCGGACATTTCAAGCTGCACCGGAATGATTTTTGAAAGCGATTTAGCTTCCTCTTCGTCCTCCTCATGACGCGGCAAAATATTAGGCTCCGGAAAATTATCCATAGCGTCCGCATGCTTGTTCGCAATAGCGTTAAACACAAACGCCGTGGTCGGCGCAACCTCGTCGTTTTCCTTTGAAAATCTCATCTGGCTGTCCAGCCATTCGGTATTTTCGATAATCCTGCTGTCGAACTGGCTTTTCCATTCCGCATATTTGCGGAAGCTTTCTTTTATTTCCCGAAAAAATTCCTGTTTCATATGCTCTCCTTTCCATATATGCCCGAAGACTACACGCCGCCGAACATTTTATTTACATAGCTTTCCGTAGCAATCTTACTGCCGTTGATGTAAACCCCGTTTTGCGCCGAAATATATACGCCGGGCGTTTCTCCGTCTATAGAAACGGAACCGAGACAGTCGCTTCCCGACATAAAATAAAGTCCCGCCCTGCTGTCTCGGCTATTCTGCATTTCAATCCTTTTGCCAACAGAAACGCTGTTTTTAGTGTTGATTTTTCCCGCAAACACGGCGTTCCCATCGTCGTCAAAATAAATTGTGTTCACTCCGTCTTTGTTTACGATAAAAAAACAGAATTGATTGTAGTAGGGATTTGCTTCTCCTCCAACCTCTGAACGGGTGTCAAGTCCCATCATCAGCCGGAGCGCGCCGTCCTCGTCGTACATTCTTATAAGTCCGCCGTCCATAACAAGGCTGCCATCCCCCGAAGCTATCTTTATCATATCGGTATCAATAGACCCTGCGCTTATATTATCGGCGTCTATATTTATAACGCTGATTTCGTTTGCGTCTATTGTTCCGGCGGTAAGCTTATCGGCCGTAAGACTTTTAATCTGCGCGTCTCTAATTTTTGCCTTTGACGTATCAATATCCTCTGCGCGGACGCTGGCGGCTCTCTGCACATTCTCCTCGTCAAGATTTCCTAAAGCATATTCAAGCTCCTTCAGCACAGAAATAAATTTTGTTTTTAAATTTTCAAAGTCCTCCTTCAAATTCCCTGAGCTTTCTTCGGGAAGCAAAAACTTAATATCAGCCATTTTTGTGCTCCTTTCTTTAATCTGATTATGATAAACAAGGAAGCTGACTGAAAGATATCTTTTCTTCAGCTCGGTTAAATTGTAGCACGCAAAAGCTGCAAGCGCGTCGCAAAATACAAGACATGTGTGAATAAGTGATTTTTATACCATTTTTTACGGGTTTTTTAATTTTAAAAAAATTTTGCAAGGGTGGACAAACTGCAATTTTCTTGATAGAATAAATAGAAACTGTGGATAAAATAACTATAACCGTGGACAAACAAGGAAGTATATGGAAAATAATTTTCAGTATTCAGACGATAATAAAAGATACCACACATGGAACTATCACCTGCGTCATAAATTTGGCTGTAAAGTATTTAAAGTGTCGTTAAACGCGGGCTTCACATGTCCGAATATAGACGGCACGCGCGGTTTCGGCGGCTGTACGTACTGCTCCGGCGCGGGTTCCGGCGATTTTGCCGGCGATTCGTCGGCAGACGTGCGCGCGCAGTTCAATGAAATAAAAGAAAGAATGCATAAAAAATGGCCGCACGGAAAATACATAGCCTATTTTCAGGCGCACACAAACACATATGCTCCGGCAGAACGTCTCAGAGAAATATACGAGCCTGTTCTGGCACAGGAAAATGTTGTCGGCATAAGCATAGCAACACGCGCAGACGCATTGCCGCGCGATGTTTTAGACTATCTCTCCGAGCTCAACAGACGCACATATTTAGTTGTCGAGCTGGGGCTTCAAAGTATTTTTGACGAAACCGGAACGCGTATAAACCGCTGTCATACATACGCGGAATTTCTTAAAAGCTACCAAAAACTTACGGAGCGCGGAATAGACGTATGCATTCATCTTATCGATGGACTTCCGAACGAAACGCATAACATGATGCTGGAAAGCGCCCGTACTGTCGGGCTTCTGCGTCCTGCCTGCGTAAAGCTGCATCTTCTGCATGTGCTCAAAGGCACTCCTATAGCCAAAGACTTTATAAAAGGTAATCTCAGGCTTTTAACGCGCGAGGAATATGTCGATATAATATGCGACCAGTTAGAGACGCTTCCCCCCGAAACAGTTATACAAAGACTCACCGGCGACGGCGGAAGAGACGCTTTACTCGGACCAATGTGGAGTTTAAAAAAATTTGAAGTATTAAATGCAATAGATATGGAGCTTGCCCGAAGAAACTCATATCAGGGAAGGCTTTTTAAGGGAGACTGATTATGTACGGATATGAAATATTTCACGATGAACTCATGCTTGCGCTGATAAACTCAGCTCGCCGAAGCGACAGCGCGCATGCGTATATTTTTGAGGGCGCGTCCGGTATGCGTACGCATGAATGCGCGGCTCTTCTGGCTGCGGCGCTGACCTGCAGGCACACGGACAGCGCCCCATGCGGCACATGCCCCTCCTGCGTCACGGCAAAAGCTGAAACCAGTCCGGATATTATATATGTAAATAAAAAAGATAAAAAAAGTATAGGCGTTGAACCTGTGCGCGAACTCACGCAGGACGCTTCAGTTAAGCCCTTTGAAAGCGAACATAAAGTATATATAATTGAAGAAGCCGATTTAATGACAGAGCCGGCACAAAACGCGCTGCTTAAAACGCTGGAAGAACCGCCGTCTTTTGTGACGTTTATTCTTTTGGTGCAGGATACTTCTCCTTTACTGACCACAGTTCTCTCACGGTGTGTGCTTGTCAAATTCCCGCCCATAAGTGAAAGCCGGCTCCGTGAATATATATCCCGCACATATCCCGACGAAACCAGAACAGATTTTTTATGCCGTTATGCACAAGGCAATCCCGGCGCAGTTGACGAGGTTATCGCAGACGACGGCTTTGAAGCAGTCCGCACGTCGTCTTTTCAAATGCTTCCGAAACTGCTTGCTCCTCAGCTTTTGTCTGTTTACGAAATTGCGGATTATATGAAAGAAAACTCAGACAAATCAGATATGATAATAGATTTTTGGCTTGACTATATGCGGGATATTCTCCTTATCCGCCAAAACAGTGAAAGCCTTATTGTCAATGCCGATTTTGCAGAACGACTTAACGCTATATCCACCCGCCTTACCGACGAATTTACAGTACGGACTATCGAAGAACTTATTGATGTTAAACAAATGTCGCGCCGGTATGTAAATCTGCGGGCTATGACAATGCGGCTCTGCTTTAATATAAAGAGCGTCTGGAAAATATAACCTGCGAAAATCACTTGTTAATGTCTGTTTACCGCCGCAAAATACTAAATATTTTTTATGGCGAATTAATCATTCTTTGAACAAAAAACAGCTGCAAAAATCATTCGTTTAATTACGCTTCGCCGCGTAAAGACAAACAACCAACAGCTATTTTTCAATGCTGACTAAATAATTTGTTAATACCTATTAACTATTTTTTTATCAAAATCATCTATAATTAA
>CATJNN010000152.1 GCA_949742185.1 uncultured Clostridia bacterium
AAAACTTTTCCATGTTTAATAAATTGAATCGAGAAAATCCTTTTTTCAATTTATTATTCTGCCTTTCCAAAAATTTTGACATAGGTATTTTCTGATTATTGGGTCGCTACTTTTTTCATATTCACAAATCAGTTTCCCTGTATTCCCATATGCTATTAATAATTTAGTATCTATTACACCGAAAACTTTTTGTCTGACGTCTTCAAATACAATCTTTATATCATTTATCTATCAAATCTAGCATGGATATTTCCCTCCAAATTCCAATTTTATATATTATACCGCACCTTCTTAAAAAATACAATTCCGAAATAAACAAAGCTTTATTTTCGATGATGCCTCACTATTATCCGCTTAAAGAATTCAAGCACAATATCCTAATACTTTCTGGCAGACCTGTTACCCAAGCGGAATCGCGTCAATAATAACAAAATCAAATTCATTTGCAGTGATAAACTAAAATTGAACACGAGAGGAGGTTAGCAAAAGGGAAATTTAAATTCCTCCAAAAGAGAAAAACAACCTTAGCCTACTTGATATTTTGCTGTAAAATAGACTGAAAATTATGATATAAAACACAAAAACCGCAGTTTTACTGCGGTTTTCATTGTATCAAGTTTGACATTAACTTGTGGCTAAGTACTACGGATATGATACAATTAACCGTTTTAGCCATAGGGGGGTATACTTTTAACCGATACTATTTTCTATAAGAAAATTCTGTACCCCCTATTATATTTTCATTTAGAAATAACAATTATTCATTTCAACAAGCATACTCTTTGTCAACTCATAATCCGGATGTTCGGGAAGGATTGTCTGTCTTTCACAATACGGGCATACTGCCGTTGCAAAAAATTTTCCCTGAACAAAGTCTGTAATTTCATCCGCACTAAATAATCTCATGCAATAATAGCATCCGCACTGTTCAGATATAATTACATCCGGCTGATTTTCTCTTGAATGTTCAGCTATAATCTGCAATTTATGTAAATGCTTCGCTTTCTTTGAAATGGGCTGATATTTATCGCCTAATGCAATTATGCTTTCTTTATTTGACAAATCCACCCTTTTCATCTTTACAGTATGACCTATTGTTGTTTGCAGAGTTTCT
>CATJNN010000153.1 GCA_949742185.1 uncultured Clostridia bacterium
CAAACAGCGCCGCTATATAAACAAGAGCCGGCGCAACATATTTAGCTGAAAAAACCGATACGCTCTGTCCGAACAGCGACGGCGCAATCATGGAATTTTGAAAATCCTGCGGCGTTATAAATTTGTTCACGGCGTATGTAATCAGCCATGCGAGCAAAATAGCTATTATGCCCTTTAAAACGTCAAAGACGAGCGTGAGCGCGCCGGCTTTTTTGCCGTGCGTGCGAAGCATATTCGTCGCGCCCGCGTTTCCCGAGCCCTCGCTTCTTATATCTCCCGCTCCCATGATCCTTGAAATAATTATCGACGAATTAACGCTCCCGATTAAATATGCCAGTACGGCAGTGATTAATGCGATTATCCAAATCATAATTTTCTCCAATCTATCAGTTTTTTTTCTGCTTCTCTCTTATAATAAATTTCAACGGCGTTCCATCGAATCCAAACGCGCTGCGAAATTGATTTTCAATATAACGCAAATAAGAATAATGAAATAAATCCTTGCTGTTCGCAAATATAACGAACGTCGGCGGAGCGGTTGATACCTGTGTCGCATAATAAATTTTAAGCCGTTTCCCCTTATCGGACGGCGGCTGCTGCTTTGCGGTCGCCTCGTTCAGCACGTCGTTCAGCATGCCTGTCGATATACGACGCTTATGTTGTACGTTCACACGGTTTATCTCCTCAAACAGCTTATTCACGCGCTGTCCCGTTTTAGCGGATATAAACATAATAACGGCATACTGCATAAAAGCGAACCCTTCCTGCACGCTTATTTTGAAAGATTTCATTGTTTTGTCGTCTTTTTCGAGCGCGTCCCACTTATTAACGGCGATTATGCACGCCTTTCCCTGCTCGTGCGCATATCCCGCAATTTTTGTGTCCTGTTCGGTCACACCCTCCAATGCGTCAATCATCATTATGCACACGTCGCTTCGGTCTATCGCGCCAAGCGACCGCACAACGCTGTATCGCTCTATCGCTTCGTCAATCTTGCCGCGTTTTCGCATACCGGCGGTATCTATAAAGATATATTTATCGCCGTTAACCTCAACCCGCGAATCTATAGCGTCGCGCGTTGTGCCTGCAATATCGCTTACAATAACGCGTTCCTCGCCTAAAATATGGTTTATAAGCGACGATTTTCCTGCATTTGGACGACCTATAACCGCCACCTTTATCGCTTCGTCGTCCTCGTCCGTGTCTGCATCGTCCGGAAAGCGCGCGCACACCTCGGCTAAAAGGTCTCCCACGCCTAAACCATGCGTCGATGAAACAGGCATAGGCTCGCCCAGTCCGAGATTATAAAACTCATAAAATTCAGGCGGCAAATCTCCGATATTGTCAACCTTGTTCACCGCCAAAACAACATTTTTCTGCGTTTTTCTCAGCATAGCCGCAACCTCCTGGTCGGTCGCCGTAACTCCGTCGCGCACGTTCACCATCAGCACTACAACATCCGCCATATCAATCGCAAGCTCAGCCTGACGGCGCATCTGCTGCAAAATAGTGTCCTTGCTCGCAGGCTCTATACCGCCTGTGTCAATCATGGTGAAATGCTTGTTCTGCCATTCTCCATCCGCATAAATTCTGTCGCGCGTTACTCCCGGCGTATCCTCAATTATGCTTATGCGCTCGCCCGATATTTTATTAAAAAGCGTAGATTTGCCCACATTAGGACGTCCCACTATAGCTACAACAGGCTTCATATTTTTCTCCTTTATTAAAACTCTAAATTCTCGCCTATAATTTTTTCCACAAAATCATAGCCGTCATTTTCAATCGAAACGACCTTAACACTAAGCTCGCGCTCAACATCACCCACTGTCGTATCGTCTAAAAACACGTCTTCGCCGTCTCTAAGCATAACTGCAGGCAAAAGAAGCGTCTCACAATCTATTTTATCTCTGAGCTGTTCTATAATATCACATCCGCACACAAGCCCCGAAACATTAACGCCCCCTCCAAAAAAATTATTTTTAATTGCATACACAGAGACTTTAAGCCCATCGCATAATTGCTCCAACCGACGGCACATGCCTTGTATATACGGAAAAACCAACTCTCCCGTAATCAAAACAACGTTCCGGCTGCGTTTGCGCTTCGGAATGCGCCCCGTCGCCTCGTCAAATTCTTCAACCAGCGACGCCACAAGACCAACCCCGTTTTCTATCTGCGGAAACCCTTCATATTCGCAGGGTTTAGGCAAATCCCGTCCCGCGTTTATATAAAATTCATCTGAAAGATATACGAGCCTTGTACCATATTTATCATAATACTTCCGCTGATAACGTTCAATCTGCTCAATCACATTTTTATGCTCGTCCGCGCGGAATTCACGAAGCGGATAAAGCCCGTCCCGATATTCCGTCAGCCCCACCGGTACAATGGCTACGCTTGCAACATAAGGATACAGCGCGCCCAAATCATCTACGGTTCTTTCCAGCTCCGCGCCGTCGTTTATCTCAGGACAGAGGACTATCTGGCAGTTCATCACAATCTCATTTTCTGCAAACCTCTTCATAAGCTCATATACATTCCCTGCAAAACGATTCCCCAGCATTTTTTCGCGAAGCTTTGGATTTGTCGTATGTACCGATATGTTAATCGGCGATATGTGCATGTCTATCATGCGCTGTATATCGTTCTCCGAAAGATTTGTGAGCGTGACGTAGTTGCCCTGTAAAAATGACAGACGCGTATCGTCGTCCTTAAAATATACCGTTTCGCGCATACCCTTCGGAAGCTGGTCTATAAAACAAAAAATACATTTATTGCGGCAGCTTTGCGGTATATCTATAAGTCCCTGTTTAAAATCTATGCCTAAATCCTCATAATCATTTTCAATGATAACGCCTTCTATCGCTCCGCACGGCTTTTCGATAACAAGCTCAACTTCAGGCTCGGAAATTAAAAAACGGTATTCAAGAATATCTGCAAATGTTTTTCCGTTAATGCTTATAACCCTGTCGCCGACAGCTATCCCTGCCTCCTCTGCAAGCGAGCCCCGTCCGACATATCCGATAGTCGTGTCTGTCTTGTGCATATTATTTCCTTTCTATTAATGTCCTATTATACATTTTCCCATAAACGCTTAAATTTATCAAGTGTTTTTAAAAATTTTTTTATTAACGGCTTATCGGTAAACTTCCATGCCAAGATAATCTTAATATACAAAGCATAAAAACTTTGCAAACATACGTCAGCTTCTCAATTCAAAAGCGCATTCAAAATAAAAACATATAAAAAATCTGTTTCTTTAAAGGCAGAGGTTAATAAGGAAGTAATCCCATAGAATCAAGATATTCCTGCGGAACTTTCTTTTTATCGGGAATAAATTCGTCATGCGGAGTAAATCCACCAATAAAATCAAAAATACTCTGTATCTTCTGTATCCTGTGTCCGCTTGATTTATCTGGAGCGTGAACGCTAATATTTTTTATGAACTCATTTACAATCGTTGGCGTTAATTCAATTATACTTACATACTTTCGCAATATCTGTCGGAATTAGCTAACGTCGGTGCACTGCCTGTCAAACTCCGCTGTTTCTTTCTGAAACCCATCGGCTTTTTTTTTTAATTCCTTTTGTTCGGCTTCACATTAGGCAGACAGTTTCAAAAATTGTTCGTATGAGATAGCACCAGTTATATCGTTCTCAGAGATATAATATAAAAGGTAAGAATATCCCTCCTAATACAATATATATCTTTTTGAGCGAGAAAGGCTGTACAGATAGAATATTCCGTTTGTTGACAGCACGCATCGCCAAGAAAAGCGCATGCCAAAGTCGGCTTTTGCAAAACAAAAGTTCCTGTCACGAATCTACAATAGCGCGAAAACTGTTATTAAATGCGGAAAATAATTATTATGAGGAGGTTTTTATGAATATGAAAAATAAAAAAAGTAACAGTTTTATATGAAAGATTGTCAAAAGACGACGGACTTTTAGAGGAAAGCAACAGCATTGTAAATAAAAAAGCAATGCTTGATGAATATGCAAAAAAGAACGGATTTTTAAACATATATCATTACACTGACGACGGATATTCGGGCGGTAATTTTGAGCGTCTTTCGTGGGAACAAATGATTACAGAGCCCATTTAATCGGCTGTCAGCTAAAACCTATCTTCTTTTACAAAAGAAAGCCTTCCCTGTTCGGCAAGATAGTAAATCAAATTTTTTCTGCCTATTGCAATTTACTGTCGTTTATTGTATAATGAAATCGGATAGAATTTCTATCCGTTGCCCAATGGCAATTTTGCGGTACTTTTGAATAAATTGTGAGATTGTGCATATGTTAGATAAAAACATAGGCTTTAATTATCATTCGCATTTTCACAATTTAGAATGAATTGTACCGCAATACAATATATAGTCTTGCCTGTGTTTTTTGTACGCAAGCAGGACTATCGTATGCTTGCGTATTTTTTATATCAGCAAATACGCATCAGATTATATATAGAGAGGATTTCAGAAAATGAAACAAAAAATCACAAAATTGATAAGCGTATTTATAACAATATGTATCTTTACTGCTTTGCTGCCTGTTGCGGCGTCTGCAATGCAGATTTTTGTGAAAACGCTCACAGGTAAGCATATAACATTAGAAGTAGAGCCAACAGACCGCATTGAAGATGTAAAAGCAAAAATTCAGGATAAAGAAGGAATCTCTCCTGATAGTATAAAACTTATTTTTGCAGGCAAACAACTCGAAGACGGAAACACGCTTCAGGATTACAGTATTCAAAAGGACAGCACATTACATTTGCTTTTAAGAGCGGCTTCGCCGATTAATCTTGGCGACTATGTGCAAATGGGTACATACGATACGGACAGGGACGGTACATCCGAACCAATTTTGTGGCGCTGCGTGGCATTCGAAAAAATAAAAGACTATGACGACAGCGGTAAACCGATAACAGACTCGACCGATACCGTAACCGAATACCGCGACGGATATTTGCCGCTTATGCTTGCGGATAGTATAGTCTGCAAGAAAGAATTTGACAAAGGCGGCGAAAACCTCGAAAGCTCGCACGTCAGAGGTGACGGAAGACGTAAAAACCAAGGCTCAAATTATTGGGGCGACAGCAATCTTCGCGATTGGCTCAATTCCTCCGAAGAAGCGGGTAATATAGTCTGGTCTTGCGGCAACGCCCCGTCTTACGCGGATGAAGCCGGATTTTTAACGAATTTTACCACTGAAGAAAAAGCGGCGATACAAACCGTTGTACAGAAAACCACTTTAACAAAAGCGGACATAGACATCGAGGACAAAACGGGTTCGGAACTATATGAGCCTGAACAAATCATTGCGGACGTTGTGAAGAATTACAGCGATGCGTATTCGCAGTGGTTTACAGATACAATATTCCTTATGGATACCCATCAGCTATACAATGCGTACATTAATGATGCTGCTCTCGGCGGCAAAAGCTACTATTATATTGACGATGATTCCGGCTACTTATTGCGCACACCATTTTATTATACGGGGGCTCCCGCCAGCTACGCATATCAGAACATGATAGTTATTGCGTATACAGATATTGAAGACGGCGCACCTATTTTGTACGTCACAATGCCATTCAATGATGGGCGCGGCGTGCGTCCTGCGTTTTATCTCAACGCGAAAACGGAGTGTGTAGACGGCGACGGCACAAAGGAAAAGCCGTATACAACGCACATGCACACGCTTGTTCACGAAGCCGCGTCTGACGCGACCTGTACGGAATCCGGTACGGGAGAGTATTGGAAGTGCGAGGGCGAAACAGGGTGCGGAAAAATGTTTTTGGACGAGGGCGGAACAACGGAAATATCGGAAATTCCCGCAGGCGAGGCCGCAAAAGGTCATACACCCGTAACGGACACAAGAATTGAACCAACCTGCGAACAGGACGGTTTGACGGAGGGCAGCCATTGCAGCGTATGCAGGAAGGTTATTACTGCACAGGAAACCATACCAAAATCAAATCATGATTGGGGCGATTGGACGATTACCGCAGCGCCGACGCTTGAAACAGCAGGCGAAGCAAAGCGCGTCTGTAAACATGATAATGCGCATGTGACAATAAAGAATGATGTTCCTACGCTGTCCGATACAACAGTATGGACGGAGGGCAAACGCGTCGAACCAACTGAATATAACGACGGCTCGCAGGAATACAATTCAACAGAATATGGAACGGTTACGATTACGCTTCCCGCACTCGGTCATACACATGTGCTTGTACACCATGAAGCCGCTGCGGCTGCGTGTACTGAAGCGGGAAACGAAGAATACTGGCAGTGCAGCGGCTGTAACAAGCTATTCTCGGACGCAAACGGTGAAAACGAAATCCCGGAGATTCCGTTAAAACCAGAAACTGGACATAGCTGGGGCGATTGGACGATTACCACGGCGCCGACGCTTGAAACAGCAGGCGAAGCAAAGCGCGCATGTAAGCATGATAATGCGCATGTAACAATAAAAAATGATGTTCCCAAGCTGTCCGATACAACAGTCTGGACGGAGGGCAAACGCGTCGAACCAACTGAATATAACGACGGCTCGCAGGAATACAATTCAACGGAATATGGAACAGTTACGATTACGCTTCCCGCAATAACGCCGGCTCCCACCGTAAAACCGCGCAGCGGCCGAAGCATCAGTTCAAGCTGTAAAATAATGTTCAACGCCGGAGAAAACGGTAGAATTACAGAAGGAAATACAAGCATAAACGTTGCACACAATACAAAAATAAAAGAAACGTCAATTCCGACAGTAACTGCGAACGAAGGATATATATTTATTGGCTGGAGCACAGACGGAACGACAACGGTTGACCCGACAGCGGAAACTATTACAAAAGCGACAACCTTTACCGCCCTATATGAAGAAGTAACCGCGCAGCCGACTACCGAGCCGACCTTTACGCCCGAAGTTAAGCAGCATAAGGCGTATATTATAGGCTATGATGACAAATTTATGCCCGACGGCAATATTACAAGAGCGGAAATGGCGGCAATTCTCGCACGTTTAACGGACGGTTTTGACGAAAGCGAAAGCTATACAACCTCATTTGCAGATGTTGACGTCGCGTTATGGTATTCAAAATATATCGGTTTTGAGGAAAGCCAAAATATAATAACAGGCTATCAGGAAGGAATGTTTAAGCCAGAGAAAAGCATCACCCGAGCAGAATTTGCAAGTATGATTACGCGCTTTGTGAAATTAGACGCGGCAAGCGCTGATATGCCTTTTACAGACACAGACGGTCATTGGGCGCAGGAACAGCTTGCAGCCTGTTATGAAGCGGGATATATAAAGGGCTATGAGGATAATACATTCTTACCTGATAATTACATCATTCGTGCGGAAGCGGTGGCGATTATAAATCGGGTACTTGACAGAAACGATATTAAAAATACCGAAAATCCATTCACGGACATAATGGCATCCCATTGGGCGTATATAGACGTTCTTGAAGCGTCGGTTACGCATAATGTACAATAATAACTAAGAATTAAAGCAACATATATAAAAATTCCGTTCTTTAACAGAACGGAGTTTGCGTGGGGATGTAGAAACCGATTTTGAGTGGGAAGCGTATAACTATACGCTTCCCACTTGATTTCAAGAGATTTTACAGTCAAAAAAGTGAGCGTTTATAGTCTAAAATACTTCTATATGTATGTTAAAATAGCTATATAAAGCGTACAATCCTTGTCAGTTTAAAAAAAGATATTCTTACCCTTGACAAATTAAAAATTCTCGGTTGTATTACTAATAGAGTTAGTAATATTATTAGAAACGAGGGGCAATATGGATTATAATAAATTGTCAGAACAGCTTGTCAATATTCGCGCAAGTATGCAGCAGGTCAAAATGGAAAGAGCGATATCTCAAATGACAGGCGGTGAAATACTTGCGCTCAGCTGTATAGCTGCTAACGGAGATAAAGTATATCCAAAAGATATCAGCAAAGCGCTTATGCTCACGACGGCAAGAATTGCGAAAATGCGCGGGAACCCATATCAAAATATCAACTACACTCATACCCAATCATTACAAAAATTGTGTAAGATTATGGAGGATGGTCAAGATAAATAGATCCCGCCCGACTTTGAAACAACCAGAAATGCAAATGCCGGCGACTCTGCGGCGACGCAAAACTGTTAGCGCATTATAGCTGATATATTTGTCAATTATATAACAAAAGAGATACAGGCCTAATTTTGTGGCTTGTATCTCTTGCTTTTGCACCCTGTTTGTCGGTAAATAGTTATAGTTTTCAATACTTCCTTATTATCATTCACATTAAATAAACAGATTTTTTATAATTTAAATACATTTACATA